>QWHP01000082.1:17679-26958 GCA_021404985.1 Actinobacteria bacterium ATB1 | reverse complement strand
ACTCCCGCGCCTCGAGGTGATGGCGGCGAGCTCCGTGATCAAGGCGCTCCAGATCATCATGGGGCTGCCCCGCGTCTACCTCGCCGCGCACGGGTACGGGGACTTCATGCGGATCCTCGCCGAGGCGTCCGAGGAGGCGGGGGGAGAGGTCCGCACGCGAGCCCGAGTGGGCGAGATTCTGGTGGAGGACGGACGTGTCGGAGGTGTGGCCGTCGAGCATCGCGACGGCGCGCGGGAGCGCGTAGAGGCGGACCTGGTGGTTGCTGCATTCCCCGTGTGGGACCTCTTCTCCCTGGCCGACACCGCCCACTTCCCGGACGAGTTCGTACAACGGATCCGGAAGCTCGACCGGCAGACGGCGATCTTCGGGATCACCGCCGCCCTGCACGAACCCCTGTACGAGGGGAGGCACTTCCTCCTCACCGACGCCCGGCGGGCCGGACACCCCCTCGCCGGGTTCATGGCGAGCAACGTGACGCCGGCGGTCTCCCCAGAAGGCGAGCACCTCTTCGAAGCCTGCTGCCAGTGCGACATCGAGCTCGGCTCGGACAAGGCGCGCCTCAACACCACCCTCGCTCTCATGCAGGAGGACCTTGACGAGATGTTCCCCGGCTGGCGAGACAAGGTCATCTGGCAGAACAACTACTTCCACTGGGAGGAACCGGCGCGAACGCCGGGGCGGGAGGGCGTGTTCCGCCCCGGTTCGAGAGCGCCGGGCGTCGAGGGACTCTGGCTCTGCGGCGACACAGTGGCGTCGCGGGCCCTGCCGGGCCTCGAATGCGCTGCCGACTCTGCCCGGCTCTGCGCCGAGGCGATCCTCGTGGAGGTCGCATGAGTCACGAGTTCCCCACCTTCTCCCCCGAATACCGGGAGATGTGGGTCTCCAAGGGGCTGTGGGCGGACCGGACCCTTCACGACCTCTTCGACGAGACCGTCGAAGGCGACCCGGGGAAGGTCGTCCTCGTCACCAAGGACGAACGCACGACGCTCGGCGAGTGGAAGGAGCGCTCCGACGCCCTCGCAGCGGGCCTCCTCGGGGCGGGAGTCGGTCCCGGTGACATAGTCGCCGTGCAACTGCCGAACTGGCCCGAGTTCTGCGACCTGCAGATCGCGCTCTCGCGCATCGGGGCAGTGATCCAGCCCCTCCATCTCGTCTTCAGGGAGCGAGAGGTCCGGTCCCTGCTCGACTTCTGCGACACGGACGCCGTCGTGTTGCCCGGTATCTACGGAGACCACGACTTCGCGGGGGTGGTCCGGGGGATCCGCGACGACCTTCCCAGGCTCCGCACGGTGGTCGTGGCGCGCGACGATCCCCGATCCGGCGGCGAGACGAGCCTCGATGCGCTTGTGGAGGACGGAGCCGGGAACCTCGACCGTCTTGCATCCGTGAAGCCGGAAGCGGACGACGTCTTCTATCTGAACTTCACTTCCGGTACGGAGGGGGAGCCCAAGGGCTTCCTGCACTCCCACAACACGCTGATCTCCCTCTTCCGGACCCTGTCGCAGCTCATGGCGGCGATGGACAAGGAGGCCGTCAACCTCTGCTGCTCACCGATGTCGCACAGCTTCGGCCACTTCACGACGTACCAGGCGGCGCTCGGCGGCGTCCCGATGGTGCTCGTCGACCGCTATCGCCCGCTCGACGTCCTCGAACTGATCGAGCGCGAACGGGTCACGTCGATCTCCGGTACTCCCGCCCACCTGTACGGGATCCTGCACCACCCCGACTTCGCCGAATACGACACGTCCTCGGTCAAGAACGTGAGCGTGGGCGGGGCGCGCAGCTCGCCGGACCTGATCGAGGAGCTCGAAGCGACCTGGGGTGTGAAGTCCGCGAACACATACGGGATGGGCGAGACGATCCTGCACACGCGAACCATGCCGTTCGATCCCGAGGACAAGATCCTCGAGTCGGTCGGCAGGCCGGTCTTCGGCGCCGAGCTCCGTGTCGTCGCCCCCGAGGACCCCGGGAAGGTCGTCACGCCGGGCGATGTCGGCGAGATCCTCTTTCGCGGGCCGACGCTGTTCTGCGGTTACTTCAAGCAGCCCGAGCTCACGGCGTCGACACGCGATGCGGACGGCTGGTTCCGGACAGGCGACCTCGGCTGGACGGACGACGAGGGCTTCCTCTACTTCTCGAGCCGCGCGAAGGAGGTCATCAACCGTGGGGGTACCAAGGTGTACCCGAAGGAGATCGAGGATCTCCTCGTCGCCCACCCCGACATCGAGGATGCCGCCGTGGTCGCGAAGCCCGACGTCCGGCTCGGGGAAACGGTCTGCGCCTACGTCGTCTGCCGTCCCGGGGCGACAGTCGACGAGGGCACGGTCGCGGACTTCCTCGCATCTCGCCAGGCGATGAAGTACCTGGTTCCTCAGGAGATCGTCCTGTGCGACGCTCTCCCCATGACGCCGACGGGAAAGGTTCGCAAGGCGGCCTTGCAGGAGGACGCCGCAGCGCGTGCATCCGGAGGGCCGTCAACGCTCGAGAGCACGACCGAGGAGTCGAGATGAGAGTCGGACTGTCCTGGGACTTCGACGCCGCAGCGAGTGGAGTGTCGAGTTTCGGTCTCGCTCTCGGCGAGGCCGCGACTGCCGCCCGGCTCGGGTACGACAGCGCCTGGGTCCGCGAGAGCCGGATGGGACCGGCGTCCTGTCCACACCCGACGCTTCTCCTGACCGCACTGTCGCGCAAGGACGCAACTGTCCAGTTGCGGTCGATCAGGGAGGTCGTGCGCGCCAATCCCGTACGTCTCGCCGAAGAGATCGCAGTCCTCGACCAGTTCTCCAGAGGCCGCGCAGGGCTCGTGTTGGCGTCTGCCGGACGGCAGGGCCGTCCACCTGGACAAGTGCACGAAACCGCCGATTTCGTCCGCTCGGCGTGGGTGGAGGACGAGTTCCGGTACCGGGGGAACCACGTCCGCTTCCCGGCTCACACGGGAGACGACGCACCCTCGGGGACATCCACCCCCGAGGCGCGGGGGAGCGCCGGCGGCTACGCCCCGCAGTGGGAATGGGGTCCGGCGATGCCCGACTACCTGACGATCACCCCGAAGCCGCACAATCCACGTCCTCCCGTCTACGCCGAGATCGACGATGACGAGACCCTCGAATGGGCTGCCACCTCGGGGGTTTCGCCGTTCATTGCAGCAGACGTTCCGACGGACGAGGCTGTCGACCGCCTAGTGCGCTACCGCAAGGTGGCAGACTCCGCCGGCAGGTCTCGTGTCGAGGTCGAGGTCGTGCTCGAGCGTGCGATCGTCGCCGAGGCCGACCCCGGCGACGACTCCGCTCTGGGCGGGGACGCGACGGGAATCGTCGCGACGGTACGCGACCTCCACGCCGAGACAGGTCTCGGCCACCTGGTGTGGCAGCGGAGAGGACCCGGCGACGGCGACCTCTTCCGCTTCGCCGTGGACGTCTACCCCCTACTACAGGGATGAGCTGAGGAGAGAGACGTGGAGTTCTGGACCGGAGGAACGGGGTTGGCGAGGATGCGGGCGATGCCCAGCTCGCTCGCCGACGGCTACGACACCTTCGTGGACGAGGCGGTCACGGCGGAGAAGCTCGGATTCGCCGCCTACGGGGCGCCCGAGCACCACTTCATGTACGACGGATTCATCCCGTTCCCGCTCGAGGCGCTTGCCGCCGCGGCGGCAGCGACGTCGAAGATCCGTCTCGTCACGGGGGCGATGCTGCTGCCCCTGTACGACCCCCTGGATGCCGCCGAGGCCGCGGCGACTCTCGACGTGATCTCCGGTGGCCGCGTCAAGCTCGGGCTCGGCATGGGCTACAGGCCCATGGAGTTCGACGGACTCGGCACGGCGAAGAAGACGCGTGGCACCCGGCTCGTCGAGGCGATCGAGGTCCTGAGGCGTGCAACAGCCGAGGACACCTTCGACTTCGAGGGGAAGCACTACAACTACGACGGTGCCTCGCTCAGTCCGACTCCTGTGCAGAGGCCGATCGAGATCTGGTTCTGCGGCGGGACCTCCGAACGGGCGGCGCGTCGTGCCGGGGAGGCCGGCGTGCCCTACTGGCTGGCGAACTCTCCCTACGAGGCCACCGAGGCGATTGTCGAGGAGTACCGTCGCGCAGGACGCGAGGCGGGCTGGCCGGACGAGCGCCTGCGCGTTGCGGCCTTCAAGGACGTCTTCATCGGGAACCAGATCGCCGAGGCGGAATCACTCCGCCAGGTCATGCTTGACGTCTTCTACGAGGAGCACATCCTCGGGTACGGGTATCTGGTCGACGACGACGGGCAGCACGTCTACAACCCGCCCAAGGACCACCCGATGTACCGCCGGTTCGTCGACAGCCTCTTCTGCGGGACGGCCGAGATGGTCGTCGAGGAGCTCAAGCGGTACGAGGCGCTCGGCGTCGAGGCGGTATTCCTCCCCTCGCCGCAGCGTCAACTGATCGCCGAGAAGATCATGCCCGAGTTCAACTGAGAAGCCGGCACATGGACCTCTCCTTCTCCCCCGAAGACGAGGAATACAGAATCCGACTGCGCGCCTGGCTCGAGAAGCACCAAGCCGAGCTCGCCGGTGCTGCCGGGCTAATGCAGGGCGGGGGCTCCGCCAACATCCTCGACGCGATCGGAATGGCCCGCGAGTGGCAGAGATCGCTGTACGAAGCCGGCTATGTCGGCTTGTCCTGGCCGAAGGAGTACGGAGGGCAGGAGGCCACGCTCACGCAGCAGGTGATCTGCTCCGAGGAGCTCTCACGCAGCAACACACCGCCGCTCATCAACACGATCGGGCTGACGATCCTCGGCCCGACCCTCGTCCAGCACGGCACCGAGGACCAGAAGAGACGGTTCCTTCCGAAGATCCTCACCGCAGAAGAGCTCTGGTGTCAGGGTTTCAGCGAACCCGGCGCCGGCAGCGACCTGGCAGCGCTCCGTACACGCGCCGAACAGGACGGCGACACGTTCTTCGTGAACGGCCAGAAGGTGTGGACCTCGATGGCCCCGATTGCCGACTGGTGCTTCCTCCTCGTCCGCACCGACCCCTCGGCACCGAAGCGTGAGGGGATCAGCTACCTGCTCTGCGACATGCACACACCGGGCATCACGGTCCGGCCGCTGCGCAACGCCGCCGGCGGCATCCACTTCTCGGAGGTGTTCCTCGAAGATGTGAGGATCCCGGCCACGAACCTCGTGGGGGAGCTCCACGGCGGCTGGAGCATCGCCCGCTCGACTCTCGGCCACGAGCGCAGCGGGCTCTCCGGCGTCCTCTCCCTCGAGACGAACCTGATACGCCTCTGGCGCACGGCGGGGACCCTGCAGCGCGGCGACGGCGTCGCCCTCGACGACCCGACGCTGCGCCGCGAGCTCGCGCAACGCTGGATCGAGCTCGAAGGCCTGCGGCATCTCGGCTTCCGTACCCTCACCGCACAGATTGCCGGGCGCGAGCCCGGTGCGTCGGCATCGGTGGGGAAGCTCTTCGCAGCCGAGCTCCGCAGCCGCATCGCAGGCACGGCCCTGAAGGTCGAGGGGTCCCTGGCGCAGGTCGCGAAGAGGTCGCCGCACGCGGTCGACCGGGGTCGCTGGCACGCCGCATACTTCGACGCGATCGGCCATTCGATCGGGGGCGGGACGGCGCAGATCCAACGCAACACGATCGCCGAGCGGGTTCTCGGCCTGCCGCGGTCGGTTCCGGACGAGCTGGTGAAGGGAGGGGGTCCGGGGGAGTAGCAGTTCGTGATCGGCACCCGCCCGAAGCGGGACCCGCTGCGAGCCCCCGGCGAAGCACGATGGACTTCGAGCTCTCCGACGAACACATCGCCCTCCGAGACTCCGCCCGCGACTTCATCGCCGAGCGCTGGTCGCCGGACAGGATGCGCCAGGCGCTCGACACTCCCCCCGCGGCCCTGGACGGCGACATCTGGCAAGAGATGGCCGCGCTCGGTTGGATCGGGATCTGTGCGTCCGAGGATCGAGGTGGGTCGGGCGGGGACGTCGTGACCGCGATCGTCCTGGCCGAGGAGGCCGGACGTGGCCTCCTGCCCGGGCCGCTCGTCTCCGCGATCGCAGCGGGACGAGCCCTCGACCGGTGCGGCAACAGCGAGCTCCGCGTCGAGCTCCTTCCCGCCCTCTTTGCCGGCGACAGCCGTGCAACCGTGGCGTTCGACGAGCCGGGCGGGAACCCTGGCCTGGACCCCGTGCAGACTGTGGCGAAGCAGGCAGGCGATGGCTGGCACCTCACCGGCACGAAGATCTGCGTGCCCGACGTCGAGGGTGCCGGCACCGTCCTCGTTCCTGCCGCGGCACCCGAAGGGCCACTTCTCTTCGCCGTGCCGGCCGGTACGCTCACGGTCACGCCGATGCGGCGTCTCGACGCGCAGTCGATCGGTGAGGTCGTGATGGACGGAGCGGTGCTCCCGTCCGGGGCCCTCTGCGGCGGGGGAGACCTCGTCCGCGAGACCTTCGACTTCCTGGCTCTGCTCACCGCCGCCGACCTGCTCGGCGGGGCGAGCGCCGCACTCGACACGGCGGTCGCCTACGCCAAGGAGCGTGTGCAGTTCGACCGGCCGATCGGGTCGTTCCAGGCCGTGGCCCACCCGCTGGCGGACGCCTACGTGGCGTGCGAGATAGGGCGCAGCCTCCTCTACGCGGCCGCCCTCGCCGTCGAGGAGTCCCGCCCGGAGGCGCCTGCGTACGTGTCCGCGGCCAAGGCCTGGGCGGGCGAGACCGCGGTCTCGGCGTGTGAGACGGCGCTCTCTGTGCATGGTGGTATCGGGTTCACGTGGGAGCTCGACATCCATCTCTACTTGAGGCGCGCCCGGGCAGGCGCGGTGTCGTTCGGCGACGCCGATTTCCACCGCGACCGTGTCGCTGCCCTCGTGCCCGGTTTGGACGGATACTCGGTCGAGCGACAAGAGGAGGGAAAAGCGCGATGACGGACGAGACAGGCCAGTTCGAACTCCTCTTCTCTCCCCTCCAGGTCGGCCCGATGAAGGTGCCGAACCGCATCTGCGAGACGACGAACACGATCGGAGCCGGGCGCCAGGCAGGGGTCCCCGACGACGTGTTCACGGCGCATCACCTGGCGAAGGCAAAGGGGGGGACGGGCTGGATCGGCAGCGAGACCTGGCTGCTCAACTCTCCGATCCCGAGCGAGGCGGCGGACGAGTTCTTCCCCGGTGCCGGGGCAACGCGCTTTCCGATCTACATGCTGCCCAACTTCACCGAGGAGGTTTCGAAGTTCACGGAGGCGGTCCACGAAGCCGGTGCCGTGGTCGTGTTCCAGCTCACTCAGCTCAATTTCACGATGGCCGCGTCCTCGGTCCCCATCGTCGAGGCATACGACTGGGTACCCCACACGCTCACAGAGGACGAGATCGAGTTCATCGTCAACACGTACGCCATGGCTGCCGGGCAATGCCAGGCGGCGGGAGTCGACGGCATCGAGATCCACTGCACGCACGAATCTGTCCCCCAGACCTTCCTGTCACCTGCACTCAACAAGCGAACGGATCGGTGGGGCGGCGACGCAGAGGGCAGGACGCGACTCGTCCGCGAGATCCTGGCGCGGGTCAGGGATCGGGTCGGCTCGTCCGTGGCGCTCGGCATCCGCATCGGTGCCGAGGAGGCGAGGGAGGGCGGATACACCCTCTGGGACATGCGTGAGATGGCTACGTCGATCGCCGAAACCGGCCATCTGGACTTCCTCGACGTGGACGTGGGCCATTCCTGGGGTCGCCAGCCCTACGTGCCGCCGTCGTTCTTCGGGCACGCTGAGAACCGCGAGTCTGCACGCGCCCTGAGAGCCGACGTCTCTCCCGTCCCCGTCCTCTTCTCAGGACGGGTCAACGACCCCGTGGTTGCCGAGGAACTGCTCTCCAAGGGCTTCTGCGATCTCGTCGGCATGACGCGGGCGGGCATCGCCGATCCCGAGTTCCCCGTCAAGGCACGCGAGGGCCGGCTCGGCGAGATCCGTCGCTGCATCGGCTGCAACCGGTGCATAGGGGATGCAGTCCAGAACGACGCACCCGACATGTTCAAACGCGCTGTCTGCTCGGTGAACCCTGCGGTCGGCAACGAGGTGCTCCATGCGACCCTCAGCAGGCCTGCGAAGGAGGCCAAGCGCGTGGTCGTCGTAGGTGGTGGGGCCGCCGGTCTCGAGGCGGCACGCAATGCTGCCCGGCGCGGACACGACGTCGTCGTGCTCGAGAGACAGGAGGAGCTCGGCGGTCAGGTCCGGCTCGCATCGCGCATACCCGGACGCGACTCCTTCGAGGACTTCGTCTACTACGAGGAGAACCAGATGCGTCTCCTCGGCGTCGACGTCCGCCTCGGCTCCGACGTCGACGCCGGCGCCGTGCTCGCCCTCGAACCCGACGCGATCGTCTGCGCCACCGGATCCGTCCCGCGCGTGCCCGACACTCCCGGCGTCGACTTGGGCAGCGTCGTGCAGGGCTGGGACGTCCTGGCAGGCAGGGCGGGCGAGATCGGGGAGCGAGTGGCGGTGGTGTCACAGGAGGACCACTACGAGACACCCGGCATCGCCGACTTCATCGCCGAGACAGGCAGACGTGTGGAGATCTTCCACAAATGGACGGGCATCGGGAACCGGATCGAGCGGTACTCGCTCGGTCCCATCCACCGGCGCCTCGAACAGAACGGCGTCGTCGTGCACACGGGGCTTCGCCTCGCCCGCGTCCAGGACGGCAAGCTCGAGCTCACGTCGGCCTACACGGGTGAGACGACAGTCGCCGGGGACTTCGACACGGTCGTGCTCGTGTACGGGTCCGTACCCGACACCACGCTGCACGACTCCCTGCGTGACGGTGGGTTCGGCGGCAGGCTCTTCCTTGCGGGTTCGGCCTGGGTGCCGCGCCTGCTCGCCGAGGCGACGCAACATGGCGCCCGTGTGGGACTGGAGGTGTGACAGTGGCGGATGAGACAGGCATCGACGCGGCAGGCACGGATCTGGCCGCGTGGCCGTCGATCGACGTGATGAACCACATCCTCGAGATCCGACGGGACCTCGCCGGCAACCCGTTCGTGTTCCGCGAGTTCCAGATCATGCTCCAGACGACCTTCAAGGCCATGTTCAAGCCCAGGCCGGCCCCCGAGACGGGCGCCGAGGGGTATGGCAGCGCCGGCGCCGAGGGCGGCCAGAAGCCGAAGGAACAGGGCGGTCCCGGCATGCTGACCGGCCACGCGTCCACCAAGGAGTGCCTCGAGGACATGGACGCCCTCGGCTACACCCACATCTCGGTGTGCGCCACGAAGATGTGGTCCTACTACTGGCACCACGACTTCATCATGGACTA
>QWHP01000082.1:0-17670 GCA_021404985.1 Actinobacteria bacterium ATB1 | reverse complement strand
ACTACCCGGTCGAGCCGATCGGCGAGGCCGTCGCCGAGTCGGGCGGGCGCATCGTCGGAACGGCGAGTTACAACCCGTTCCGGATCACGGAGAGTCTGGCAGAGGTGGAGAAGTGCGTGCGTGAGCACGGCTTCAGGTACGTGTGGTTCCATCCGCTGTCGTTCGGGCTCGCCCCGAACGACCGCCGCTTCTATCCGCTCTACGCGAAGTGTGTCGAGCTCGACATCGCGGTCGGCTTCCAGGTCGGTCACTCCGCCGAGGTCCTCCCATCCGATGTCGGCCGGCCGATGCTCGCAGACGACGTCGCGATCGAGTTCCCGGAACTCCGGATCAACCTCTCGCACACGGGCTGGCCGTGGGTCGACGAGTGGTGTTCGATGCTCTGGCGGCACCCGAACGTCTACGGCGACATCTCGGCCTACTACCCCAAGAGCCTCGACGAGCGGCTCGTCAGGTTCATGGATTCCGGAAGGGGACGCGAGAAGGTCCTCTTCGGGACGAACGGTCTCGGCCTCGAGCGCTGCAAACGTGAGTTCCTCGAGCTCGAGATTCGTGAGGACACCAAGAGAGCCGTGCTGCACGACAACGCCGTGCGGTTCTTCAAGCTGGATTGATGAAGACGCGGTCGACGCGGAAGCGATCGACGTAGAAGCAGGGAAGGGAGCGCAGTTATGCCGTTGCGTGAGGGCGAGGTCTACGGAGAGATCACAGAGGCGAGCCTGAAGTACCTGTTGGAGCGCCAAGGCGTGAAGCGCGCCGACCGGCAATCAATGTTCGCCGTCGACGACGAGGACATGCCGGGTGTCGCCAAGCTGCCGGCCGACTGGAGCTTCTTCATGGTCTCGGGTGAGACCGTGCAGCGACTCGCCCGCGGCATAGGCGACACGAACAAGCTCTACATGGACAACGCGTACGCCGCGAATTCGATCTGGGGGCGGGTGCTCCTCCCGCCTGCCTCGTTGTGCTGGACGCAGACCGTGAATGGGGCGAGCGAGGGCTTCCCGGGTTGCCACACGATCTGGAGGGGCGTCGAGTGGGAGCTCGAGCAGCCCCTCTTCGCCGGGGAGCTGTTCAAGTCGCGCACCTATCTGACGGATGCCCGGATCATCGACAGCGACTTCGCCGGAGGCGAGGCGGCTGCTGCCACCCAGGACTACGAGACCGAGACCTTCGACGGCGCCGAGCGTTACATCGGCTCGTATCGCACGTTCTGGCACCGGTTCAGCCGCGGCAAGGCCAAGGAGAAGTCGAAGTACGCCGGGCAGGAACGCCACGTCTGGGCCGACGACGAGCTCGAAGAGGTCTGGGCGGAGTACGACGAGTTCAACCTCAAGAACCGGCGAGGTGCGGAGCCGCTGTGGTGGGAGGACGTCCACGAGGGCGACGAGGTTCCCCATATCATCAAGGGCCCGCTGACGCTGACATCCAAGATCGCATTCGAGATGTGGGCCGGGGCTTTCGGTTGGTTCGTGGGGCACGAGCTCGCGCGCAAGCTCTGGCGGAAGAAGCCGAACCTGCCGATCCGCAACGAGGAGAACGTTCCCGAGCCCCCGGTCGCGATCCACTGGACGAACGAGCGTTGCGAGAAGTATCTCGGGATGCCCGGTGCATACGAGGCCGGTTTCGAACGCATGAACTGGTTCACCCAGCTCCTCATGTCATGGATGGGTGACAAGGGGATGATTCGAAAGGTGTCCCTGCAGTTCCGTGGGTTCCACTGGCAGGGTGACGCGGTCCGTCTCTTCGCCACTGTCACCGGGAAGCGGGTGGAGGACGGGCGGCGCCTCGTCGATCTCGACATCTGGACGATGTCCCACCCGCGGGGGGACAGGACGACAGAGGGCAAGGCCGTGGTCCAGTTGCCCGGCCGCGACGACGACCGGCCCGTCTGGACACCTGCGGACCTCGAAGCGGCGAGGAGGGCCTGATGCCAGGCGCCTTGGATGGCCTCAGGGTCGTGGAGGTGGGCGACTGGGTCACGGCACCCTTCTGCGCGCGACTCCTGGCCGACCTGGGGGCGCACGTCACAAAGGTCGAGTCCTCTGCCGGGGATTCCACGCGTGACGTGGGGGGCATGTACCCCTATCTCAACGCGGGCAAGCACGGCATGGTGCTCGACCTCGACGACCCGGCCGCCCGGGACGAGCTCGACGAGATCCTCGCCTCGTCCGACATCCTCGTCGAGAACGTTCCCCACGCTGACCGCGAGCGCTGGGGGCTCGGCTTCGCAACGCTCGGGGAGCGATTCCCGGCTCTGATCACGGTGTCCATCTCGCCCTACGGGCGCACCGGGCCATGGGCAGACAAGCCCGGCACGGATCTCTGCGCGCAGGCAGCGGCCTCCCTCCCGTACGGGCTCGGAGTCCGGGATCGGGTGCCGCTGAGGATCCCCTACGACCAGGCCGACTACCAGGCCGGCCTCCACGCTGCCGCAGCGGCGCTCTGCGCCCTGTACGAGAAGCGAAGGTCGGGTAGGGGCCAGGCGATCGACATCGCAACAGCCCAGGTTCTCGGCTACCTCGTGGGCGGCATGCATCGTCTGCCGGCGAAGAGCGGCAGGCCGTGGCAGCGCCAGGACTCGATCACGGGCCGTGCGCCGATGGGCTTCTTCGAGTGCGCCGACGGGTTCGTGATCGTCGCGCTCCAGAAACGGGCACACCGTGACGCCTTTGACAAGCTGATGGGGCGGCCGCCGGACGCCGACTTCTTCCCGTACCTGATGTCCTGGATGAAGGAGAGAACGCGCCGCGAGCTCCTCGAGCTGGCACTGACCGACGACAAGGTCGTCCTCGGGATCGCCCAGCGCGCCGACGAGATCCTCGCGAGTCCTCAGTATGCGTACCGTGAGCTGTGGGCGGACAGCGGATTGCGCTCCGAGACGGGCGAGGCCGTCGTCTTCCCGAAGCCGGCGTACCGCATGTCGGCGACACCCGTGCGCATCGGCGAGGAGGGCGCCGGAGAGGGACTCGGGAGGACGGTGCGTGCGGTGCAGCCATCGGCCTCTTCGGGCGGCGATGAACGCCGGCCCGCGCTCGAAGGCGTGAGGATCCTCGAGTTCGGCTGGAACTGGGCAGGGCCGATGTGCGGGCAGCTCCTCGCCGACATGGGTGCCGAGGTGATCAGGATCGAGACGGAGAAGCGCCAGGACGAGATGCGCTTCAGGGACTTCGCTTCGTGGTTCTTCTGCAACACGAACCGCTCGAAGTTCTCGACGACGATAAACGTCGCCGGCGAGGAGGGCGCGGCTCTCGTGCGTGAGCTCGCGGCGAAGTCCGACATCGTCGTCGACAACCTCGCAGCGGGCGTGATGGCCCGCAACGGGCTCGGCTACGAGGACCTCCGCAAGGTCAAGCAGGACCTCATCGTGGTCTCGATGAGCATGGCCGGCCAGGAGGGCCCGGAGCGGGGCCTGCGAGGGTTCGCGTCGATTGCGACGGCCTACTCGGGGCTCGAGCTCATGATCGGGTATCCGGAGGACGAGACCTCGACCGGGCTTCTCACCTTCGGTCTCGGGGACACGACGGTCGCGGTCCAGGGCACAATCGCGGTGCTCGCCGCACTCGACCACAGGGACCGCACGGGAGAGGGCCAGTTCGTCGACGTGAGCCAGATCGACGCCGCCGTCGCAACGCTCGCCGAGCCCCTCCTCGAATACCAGCTCTCGGGTGAGGTCGCGGGCCCGCAGGGCAACAGGCATTCGACCCACTTCCCGCACGGTCTCTATCCGGCGGCGGGGGACGACCGATGGCTTGCCGTCGCCGTCACGACGACCGAAGAGTGGGCTGGACTGGCCAGGGTGCTCGGCCGGGGTGAATGGGCAGACGAACCTTCCCTGGCATCGGCCGAGGGCCGGCGTCGTATCGCAGACGACGTTGACGCGGCGATCTCTGATTGGACGGCCTCACAGGAGCGGGACGCGGCGGTGGAGGCACTCTGGGCCGAGGGCGTCCCGGCGGCTCCCCTGCTCGAGCTCCCGGAGCGTGACTCCCACCCGCAGTTCGGGACCAGGGGCTTCATCTGGGACCACACGGCAGAGGGTTGGGATCCGTGCTTCGTGTACGGAACCCCCTGGCTGCTGGATGCGACTCCGGCGGAGATGCGCCGCCCTGCGCCGCTGCTGGGCGAGCACAACGAGTACGTCTGGAAAGATCTACTGGGTCTCGGAGACAGCGAGATCGAGCGGCTCCGCGAGAGCGGTGTACTGGGCTGACGACACGAGGAGGATGACATGGGCAGGTTCGACGGAACGGTCGCATGGGTGACAGGAGGGGCTTCGGGCATCGGCCTGGCCACGGCGCAGCGCTTCGCCGAGGAGGGTGCCCGGGTGGCGATAAGCGACATGAACAAGGAGGCGTCCGAGGAGGCTGTCGCTGCCATCACCGGCGGAGGCGGGGAGGCAGTGTCGATACCCTGCGACGTGAGAGAGCTCTCGCAGTGCGTGGACACCGTGAGGGCCATCGACGAGCGTTGGGGCCGTCTCGACTCCGTCTTCGCAAACGCCGGCATCCTCGGCGTCGGGCTGGTCGAGTTCGTCGAGGAGGACGACTTCCTACGGGTCCTCGACGTGAACCTGAACGGTGTCTTCCGCACGGCGAAGGCAGCGATGCCGCTCCTGAAGCGGTCGGGTGGCGGTGCGATCGTGATGACCTCGAGCGTCGAAGGCCTCGTCGGGAACATGATGCTCGCCGCATACTCGACCTCGAAGACGGCCCTTGTCGGCCTGTGCCGCTCCCTCGCCCATGAAGGGGGTCCCTTCGGCGTCCGCGCCACGTGCATCCACCCCGGCTATATCGAGACCCCTATGACCGAACCGGTTGCCGCGATGAACCCGGACTTCAAGAACGAGTGGATCGCCAAGACCCCCCTCGGCCGGCCCGGCAAGCCGTCCGACGTGGCGGCAGTCGTGGCCTTCCTCTGCAGTCCCGACGCCGCCTACGTCACGGGAACGGGAGTCGTCGTGGACGGGGGCACACTTGCGATCCGCTGACCGGCATGGTGTCCGGCGGGAGATCAGGACTTGCCGGGCGAATTGGTTAACAGTGTAAAGTAGCCTCGGGTCGGAGACCCGGATGGAGGAGGAGTCGAGTGGAACTGTGGTCCAAAGGGCTCGGCAGGCGGGTCCTGAGCATGTCCCTCGGTGAGCGCGACGGCGCCGGCCGCGAGGGTGGGAATCTCCATATCACGGGGATAATGCACGCTCCCGTCTACTGGGACTACAGGGTGGCGCTGGAGGAGAGCGACGTCGTCGACTTCCTGACCATGCTCCAGAAGCCTGAGTCGGTCCGGTTCCTCGCCACCAGCGACAAAAAGGGACGCATCCTCGGCACGGCCGCAGTCAGTGTCCTCGTATTTTTCGGCCGCACCGTCCGGCGCCTCGTCGGCGGCCGGCCGGTGGAGTCCTTGGGGGTCCAGCCGCCGCGTGGCCAAGCCGAGGAGATCCCGGACCACATCGCCGACAACGAGGAGGCTGACGCTCATGTCGGGACCTGACGAGACCTACGACGTCATCGTCGTCGGTGGCGGTATCAACGGACTGACCGCCGCCACCTACCTCCAGAAGTCGGGCCTGAAGGTGGCCTGCTTCGAGCGCAAGCTCGAGGCGGGGGCCGGCTGCTGCACGGAGGAGGTCATGCATCCCGGTGTGAAGGTCAACCTCTGCGCCAGCAACCTCGTGACCCTCTGGTCCCCCGTCTACGGAGACCTCGAACTCGAGAAGTTCGGGCTCGAGATGCTCACTTCCGGGGAATGGGGCATGTTTCATCCGTTCCGGGACCGCAGCGCCGTCATGTTCAACTCGTGGGACGCCAGGAAGCAGTACGAACACTTCGCATCGATCAACGAGCACGATGCCGAGATCTTCAAAGCGTCCTACAACGTCCTCGCTCCGATGATGGACAGCATCCTGCACTCGAGCCAGTTCCTCCAGATGACACAGGGCCCGGAGGAGGTCACACAAGAGGGCGGCATGGGGAACATGCTCCGGATGATCATCCCGGAGATCCCAGAGAACGTCCACGAGCTCAACGCGATCGAGGTCGCGGAGGCCGTCTACCAGGACGACAAGATCCGCACGGCCATCCTCACGAATTGCATCATGTCGGGGACGCACCCGTGGGACGGCGGGATGAGCGCCCTGCTCCCCATCGTCTTCCCCATCCTCCAGTGCACCCAGAGCGTGACGTGGACGAGTCGTGGGGGGAGCCATGCGGTCACGCACGCTCTCTGCTCGTGCTTCGCGGCCCACGGCGGCAAGCTCTTCACGGGATGTCCGGTGGACAGGATCGTCATGGAGGACGGAGCCGCCAAGGGTGTCGTGCTTTCCCCCTACGCGACATTCCCGGAGGCGGAGATCCGGGCATCTCGGGCGGTCATCAGCAACCTCTCGGCCCATCCGACCTTCCTCGATCTCGTGGGTGAGGACTCACTTCCCGACTGGGTGGCCGAGGGGGTGCACGCCTACAAGAACGACGAGACAGTCCTGTTCCAGAACTACTGGGTCCTCGATCGTCCACCGCACTGGGAGGGATATCCCGAGGAGATCGACCGGGGGTACGGGTTCAACTTCGGCATCGAATCGCTGGACGACATCCGGCGGCTGAGGGAGTGCCTCGAGACGAACACGCTCCCGGATCCGCCGATCGTCGCCGGGCTGTCCGTGCAGGGCTTCGCGCTCGCCGACCCGACGCAGGCGCCGGCCGGGCAGTACACGATGATGTCGTGGGCGAACGTGCCGTGGGAGCTGCCCGAGCACGGGGGGCCGGAGAAATGGGACGTGATCCGGGAGGACTACGGCGACAAGGTGGACACACTGCTGCGCGAGTACAACCCCGGCCTGATGGACTCCGTGATCGATCGGTACTGCACGTCGCCCCTCGACTACTACCGCAAGAACCCGAGCCAGGTCTGCGGGTCGACGACAAGCGGGCCGACCGGGCTGCGCTGGTTCGGGACCCATCGGCCGTTCCCGAACTGCGGTGCACCCCGTTCCCCGTTCGAGAACCTCTACCTGTCGAACTCGATCTGGCCGTACGGGACCTCGACTCTCGGGTCCGGCTACATCGCCGCCACGATCGTCGCCGAAGACCTCGGCGTGAAGGCCGGACAGGACTGGTGGTGCCATCAGGCGATGGAGGCAGGCCGCGAGGTCATGCGGGCACGCGGCATCGAGATAGGGACGCCGATCCCGTGACCCACGGAACCCTGGAGGCTTGAAATGGGGACACTCGATTCCCACTACGACGTAGCGATCATCGGCGCGGGCCCGAACGGCCTCACAGCGGCCTGCTACCTGTCCCGTGCGGGCGCGAAGGTGCTGCTCGTGGATCGTCACCACGAGTGCGGAGGCGGCCTCATCACCGAGGAGTGGTCGGGGTTCCGCTTCAACACCCACGCCAAGCTCATGATGATGATGGACGTGATGCCGCCCTATGACGACCTCGAACTCGAGAGCTGGGGCTGCAAGTACATACGGCCGGACGTCGCCGCTGCGATCGTGACTCGCGACGGACGTGCGATGTGCTTCTACGCTGACATCGAGAGGACGGCGAAGAGCATCGCCCGCTTCAACGCCGAGGACGCCGAGGCCTACGTCGAGGTCATGACCGACTGGTACACGATCGTGAACGAGGCGATCATCCCCGCGACGTACTCGCTCCCCCTCCCGCTCCTCGACATGGCCGTCAGCTACGAGCAGAGCGAGGTCGGCAGCGTCGTCAACGAGATGGCCGAGGAATCCTTCGTCGAGACACTCGACGCCGCAGGATTCGAGTCCGAGCTGCTCAAGACGGCGATTCTCTACCTGGGAACCATGTACGGCATGGATCCCGAGGGCGGCCTCGGCTTCCTCCTGCCGCTCTTCTACAACCGGCTCCTGCATTCCGCCGTGGTCCGCAACGGATCACACCAGCTCGCCGCGTCCCTGGCCCGGTTCGCGAACCGCAACGGGACCACGATCGAGAGAGCCGCAGAGATCCAGGCGATCCTCACGGACGGCCCGAAAGCGGTCGGTATCCGCTTTGCCGACGGACGAGAGGTTCGGGCGGACACCGTGATCTCGACGGCCGACCCGCAGATGACGTTCCTCGATCTCGTCGGGGAGGAAGCCTGCAACCAGGCGTCGTCACATCTGGTTGCGCAGACCCGATCCTGGGAGTGGGAGTCGACCAGCCTCTGCAACGTCCACTACGCCTTGAGCGAGCGGCCGCGGCTCAGCGCAGCCGGCTACGACCCCGACGCCGACAGGGCCCTCGTCAAGATCATGGGCGTCGAAACCGTCGACGGCTTGCTCGCCCACATCGAGGCGACCAAGGCCGGCAGGTTCGACACGAAGGTCGGGGCGGCACCGGTGGACATCGAGCCCCAGACTGCCGTCGCGTGCTGGGAGAGCCTCGCCCCGTTCGATCTCTCCGACGGCTCTTGGGATGCCAGGCGGGAGGCCCTTGCCGGGGAGATCCTCGATACATGGACGGAATATGCCCCGAACCTCGCGGATGCGACCGTCATCCGGCACTACGTCAACGACCCGACGTACATCGCGGCCAAGCTGCCGAACATGGTGCGAGGCTCGATCAAGCACGGGGCCTATGTGCCGACCCAGATGCTGTCGAACCGCCCCAACGCCGACTGCTCGGCGTATCGCACCCCGATCGAGAACCTCTACGTCGCCGGCGCGAGCGTCTGGCCCGGGGGGATGGTCCTCCTCGGTGGCGGATACAACGTGGCGGGCGTCGTGGCCGACGACCTGGGGCTGGACCGCTGGTGGACAGAGCCGGAGTTCGTGACCGAAGCGCGCAAGAAAGGGCTGGTCGGCTGATGGACTTCTGGTCGAAGGGGCTGGGCAAGAGAACCGTGAGCGTCGACCTCGCCAAGAGTGAGGCGGTGAAGAGCGACGACGTCCTCTACCTCAAGGGCACGATGGAGGAACCGATCACGTGGGACTACATCATGCGTCTGCGGGCGGACGACATGGTGGAGTTCATGGGTCTGCTGCGTGACCCGAGAGTGGCCGACTACATCTACGACTCGCCGAACCGCTGGCGCCTCTACGCGAGGCTCCTCCTGGGTGGTGTACGGCTGCTCTGGCTGGTGGTCGTCGCCGTCGTGAGGGGTCGTTTCGGGAGGGGCGGTGTCGACGGGCCGCACATCGAGTTGCCGCCCCCGATAGAACGAAGGCGTCCGGTGGCCCGCCAGCGCAAGTCCCGCCGGAGGCTGACCTCGACGGAGGCACGGCTGTCAGTCATCGGCGAGAGGCCGGCCCAGAGACAGGCCCAGACGGGTGGTCAGACGGAGGCGGTCTCGGCCCGCCCCGCGACACCCAGCAGGTGATCGGCGAGGACATCCACCACCCTCTGGTCTTCCGTGACGAATCCGGCAAAGCGCTTGCGCACGTCGGAGATGCCTCCGATGCCGAAGAGCTCGGGCTCCGAGACCTCGTAGCCGACGAACACGAGCGGCTCCGGACGGTCGATGATCACCGGCCTTCCCCCAATCCCAACCGGCGTGCGCGGTGGCTTCTCGACGTGGGCGGATTTTGGCACGCTGGGGGTGTCTGGATCCGCCCACGTGGGGGGTTCTAGGCGGGAGGGGCGTGGCGGCCGAGGGACTGGCCGTGGGAGAACTCGCAGATGTTGCCGTCGGGATCAACTACCTCGCAGATGTAGCCGACGACGGGACCCTCGTCCGTCGGTTCGAGGGCAAGGATGCCGCGTTCACGTCCGCGCCCGGCGAGCAAGTCGACCTCGTCGTGTGAGGAGACCGAGAAGCCGAGGTGGGCAAGCGGACCGAGGGGTGGATTGGGCGGAAGGCCCTCGGCGAGCACCAGGACGAACCCCCGGCTCCGTGCCGGATCCTCGCCGGGGCCGGCGCCGGCGCCCGGCTGATCGGGCTCGGGGATAGCAGCCGGATCGCCGAGCCAGGCGACACGAACGTCACCGTCGCGACGTTCGTGGATCTTCACCATCCCGCAGAAGTCCTCGTAGAAGGAGACGGAGGTGTCGAGGTCGGCCACCCCGAGCGCGAGATGCGTGAGCTCGGGCCCGCGTAGTGCAGACACTGCCGAGAGGGGTTCCCGATCCAGGAGCTCCACCGCTGCTGCGAGGATGTCCCTGTCCCTGTCGTAGGAGAGCACCGACGGAGCGACCGTCACGTCGACCCAGCGAATCGCGTCCACCTCGTCGTTCGGCCGGAAGGTCCCCGGCGCGTCCGTCGCAGAACGCATGAGCCAGTAGGTCACGTGCTTGCGGGCGGGCTTGCCCTTCTTCGTCACGACCCGGTACCAGCTCTCCCCGACGGGAACACCCGGTACGGTGCGAACGCCGGTCTCCTCGAACACCTCCCGATGAGCACACGACTCGAGGGAGCGATCGGACTCGTCCAGCTTGCCCTTCGGGAAGCTCCAGTCGTCGTATGCGGGGCGGTGGACCAGCAGGACGAGTGGGCGTGAATGCTCGGTTCGCAAGACCACGCCACCCGCGGCCTCGATGATCGGGAGGTCTTCGCCTGGCCCGTCCCCGTCCCTTTCTGAGTCTGGTGCACCGGTCACGGTGGCAAGGGTAGGCACAGGTGTGTCAGCTCCGGAATCGAACGGCGGCGGGAAGCGTTTCGTCTTGCGAGGGTCGTGGAAAGTCGACCGGCGCGACGTCCGGAGCAGGCGGTCTCGGTGCGGCTGCGTCCCGTGAGAATGCGTGGCGGGTGTGAGGTGATGCACCTGACACAAAGGGTCCAGAGGCGTGACAAACCGCCCCGAACCAACGGTCTCAGTGGCACAACTCGGTGCTAGGGTGGCCAGAGGTCGCGGAATCTGCGTGGCGGAACTCTCCCGAGGGGCACTGGAAGCCGAACATATGGGGGAGGAGGCCAAGCAGCCTACGGGTTGCGCCGGCCGCAGACCAAACGAGGCTGCACCAACAGGCTGGAGGAAAGGTTGTTCGAACGGTTCACAGACCGGGCTCGCCGAGTAGTCGTTCTCGCACAGGAGGAGGCGCGGCTTCTCAACCACAACTACATCGGAACAGAGCACATCCTTCTCGGCCTGATCCACGAGGGCGAGGGGGTTGCCGCGAAGGCGCTCGAAAGCCTCGGGATCAGTCTCGAAGCGGTCCGTCAGCAGGTCGAAGAGATCATCGGCCAGGGCGGGTCCTCCCCGTCGGGCCACATACCGTTCACGCCGCGGGCCAAGAAGGTGCTCGAGCTCTCCCTACGCGAAGCTCTGCAGCTCGGACACAACTACATCGGTACAGAGCACATCCTTCTCGGTCTTATCCGCGAGGGTGAGGGCGTGGCCGCGCAGGTTCTCGTGAAGCTCGGCGCAGACCTCTCTCGCGTGCGCCAGCAGGTGATCCAGCTCCTCTCCGGGTACTCGAGCACCCGCGAGACGCAGACCGCCAGCCCGGGAGCCGGCTCGCCTGAAGCCGGGCAGAGCGGCTCACTCGTACTCGACCAGTTCGGCCGCAACCTGACACAGCTCGCCCGTGACAAGAAGCTCGACCCGGTCATCGGCCGCTCGACCGAGGTCGAGCGTGTGATGCAGGTCCTCTCGCGCCGCACGAAGAACAACCCTGTCCTCGTCGGTGAGCCCGGGGTCGGCAAGACCGCCATCGTCGAGGGTCTCGCGCAGAAGATCGTCTCGGGTGACGTACCCGAAACGCTCGACGGCAAGCAGCTCTACACGCTTGACCTCGGCGCGCTCGTCGCCGGCTCCCGGTATCGCGGCGACTTCGAGGAGCGCCTCAAGAAGGTCCTCAAGGAGATCCGCCAGCGGGGTGACATCATCCTCTTCATCGACGAGCTCCACACGCTCGTGGGTGCAGGTGCCGCCGAGGGCGCTATCGACGCTGCTTCCATCCTGAAGCCGATGCTCGCCCGGGGTGAGCTCCAGACGATCGGTGCCACGACCCTCGAGGAGTACCGCAAGCACCTCGAGAAGGACGCTGCACTAGAGCGCCGGTTCCAGCCGATCAATGTCGAAGAGCCGACGTTGGCGCACACGATCGACATCCTCAAGGGTCTGCGTGACCGCTACGAGGAGCACCACGGCGTCAACATCACAGACCAGGCGATCGTGGCGGCAGCGAACCTCGCCGACCGTTACATCGCGGACCGTTTCCTCCCCGACAAGGCGATCGACCTCATCGACGAGGCCGGGAGCCGAATGCGCCTGCGTCGCATGAAGCTTCCGCCCGACTACCGCGAGCTCGAGAACCAGATCGCCAAGGTCCGGCGCGAGAAGGAGTCTGCGATCGAGGAGCAGCAGTTCGAGAAGGCTGCGAAGCTCCGCGACCAGGAGAAGCAGCTCCTCACGGAACGAGAGGTGAAGGACGCCGAGCGCAAGGAAGAAGGGTTGGATCTCTTCAACGAGATCGACGAGGAAGAGATCGCCGAGGTCCTCGCGATGTGGACCGGTATCCCGGTGTACAAGCTCACCGAGGAGGAGACCGAGAAGCTCCTGCGCATGGAAGAGGAGCTCCACAAGCGGGTCATCGGCCAGAACGACGCGATCCGTGCCGTCTCGTCAGCCATGCGCCGCACGCGTGCCGGTCTCAAGGACCCGAAGCGGCCTGCCGGGTCGTTCATCTTCCTCGGACCATCAGGTGTCGGCAAGACCGAGCTCACGAAGGCCCTCACCGAGTTCCTCTTCGGTGACGAGGACGCGATGATCCAACTCGACATGTCCGAGTACATGGAGAAGCACACCGTGAGCCGCCTCGTGGGTTCCCCGCCGGGCTACGTCGGCTACGAGGAGGGTGGCCAGCTCACCGAGCAGGTGCGGCGCAAGCCGTTCAGCGTCGTGCTCTTCGACGAGATCGAGAAGGCGCACCCGGACGTCTTCAACACCCTCCTCCAGATCCTCGAAGAGGGACGTCTCACCGACTCCCAGGGCCGGACGGTCGACTTCAAGAACACGGTCATCATCATGACGTCCAACCTGGGAACCCAGGACCTTCGCAAGGAGGCCCTCGGATTCACCCCCGCCGACGAGGCCTTGACGTACGAACGCATGCGTGACCGCGTCACCGAGGAGCTCAAGCGCAGCTTCCGACCGGAGTTCCTGAACAGGATCGACGAGGTGATCGTCTTCCACGAGCTGAGCAGGGACGAGGTCAAGGAGATCATCGACCTCCTCATGCGCCGCGTTCGTGAGCAGCTCGGATCGCAGGGGCTCCAGATCGAGCTCAGCGAGTCGGCAAGGGAGCTCCTCGTCGAGAAGGGATACGACCCGCAGCTCGGGGCTCGTCCCATGCGCAGGGCGATCCAGCGCATGGTCGAGGACCCGCTTTCGGAGCGCATCCTCTGGAAGGAGTTCGAGGCCGGTCAGATGATCATCGTCGACGCCGAGGACGGCGAGATGGTGTTCCGAGCCGTCGAGGCCCCGAACGCCCCGACACCGCCTCCGCAGATGGAGTCTGCCGGGTCCGAAGGGTCCGGCGAGGGCTGAGGCGAGCCGGTTCCGCCGGCTTCCTAGGAGACCTCCGGCCGCTCACCCTCCGATCTGGCTCATCGACTTTCCTGGCCGCTCGAAGTCGGGTTGGCCGATGCGATGGCCTGCCCACTTGCCGCGGACGGCCCGGCGGATCATCTTCTCCAGATCGCCGTCTCCGGCCCCGCTGCGCAGCGGCTCGCGCAGGTCGGCCTCGTCGAGGGCGAACAGGCACGTGCGGAAGCCGCCCTCGGCGGTCAGGCGGATCCTGTTGCACCGGTCGCAGAACGGGGCGGTCACGGACGGGATGACACCGATCTCTCCGCGCGTATCGTCCGTCTCGTGCCGGCTGATGCGGAATCGGGTTGCCGGCTCGGGATTCGTGTCAGCGACATTTTGGAGCGAGATCCCCGTCCTTTCCAATGTGTCGAGGATCTCCTCGGCAGAGACGACGTCGGACTCGGTCCAGCGGCCGTCGGCGTCGAGAGGCATGTACTCGATGAAGCGAACCGAATAGTCCTCGGTCTCTGCGAACCCGGCGAAGTCGACGAGCTCGTCGTCGTTGACTCCACGCATGACCACGACGTTCACCTTGACAGGGGTCAGGCCGGCGGCACGGGCGGCCTCCATGCCCTCGAGGGTGCGTTCGAGGTCGTCTCGTCGCGTTATCGCTTCGTAGCGATCCTGCCTGAGCGAGTCGAGACTCACGTTCACACGGTCGAGGCCGGCGTCGGCGAGGGGCCGCGCGAGTCCGCCGAGGAGGACGCCGTTGGTCGTGATGCTGAGGTCGGGACGGGGGTCGAGCCCGGCGAGCATCTCGACGAGACGCGGAAGGTCGCGGCGGACGAGAGGTTCGCCGCCTGTGAGACGGATCGTGCGGACACCGAGGCCGACGAGGAGCCCTGCCACGCGTGCGATCTCCTCGAAGGAGAGGATGTCTCCGCGAGGCAGCCAAGGCAAGCCGTCGGCCGGCATGCAGTACATGCAGCGGAGGTTGCAGCGGTCGGTGACCGAGATCCGCAGGTCGTCGGCGACGCGGCCGAAGGTGTCGACGAGGGCTGTGTGTGGTGAGTCCGCTGACGTTGTCATGGGGGAGAAGTGGTGTCGGACACCGGTCTCTCTAGACTATGCCGACGTCCGCCGAGGGGAGAAGGCCGGCCCCGATGTTCAGGCACCTGCTCATAGCAACGGATGGATCCGAGACGGCGTCTCGGGCAGTCGACCGTGGCATGTCGATTGCCCGAAGTGCCGGCGCCAAGGTGACGATCGTCGTGGCGGGCAAGCCCGAAAGCGGCCTCGGGGTCGTCGACGAGGTCCTCGAACGCCACGCAGGTCCGGATGTCGCCATCGCGACGGAGGTCCGGGAGGGGGATGCAGCGGCCGTGATCCTCGACGTGGCGGAGGAATGCGGTGCCGACCTCGTGGTCGTCGGCAACAAAGGCATGCAGGGCGCGAAGAGATTCCTCCTGTCGAGTGTCCCGAACAAGGTCGCGCACCACGCACGCTGCAGCGTTCTCATCGTAAAGACGACGTGAGCCGCGGACGACGCGTCGACCGGGGCCGTTCGGGCTTGTTGTTCGCCTTCCTGTTCGCCGTCCTTGTACCGGGCTGTCGCGCGACTGTTTCGAGTGCGGTGTCCGCAAGCTGGAACGGGAGTGGGACTTTCGAGGTCTCGATGTCGATGGACCCTGCTGCCGTCGAGGCTCTCCAAGGGCGCGGGATCGATCCGTTCGGCGAGCCCTCGGGGTCGAGCCCGGCGACCTCGACGGCGGCCACCCCGCAGGCAGCGCCTCTTCCGTTCGAGGATCTGGAGAGAGCGGGGTGGGATGTGAGCTTCGACGGTGACACGATCACGTTCCTCCACGAGTTCGAGGGGCCGGGACAACTCTCTGCGCTCGCTGCCCAGGTGTCCGGGGACGCCGGACCTCCACTCTTTCCGAAGATGTCCTTGACGGTGGATGCCGGCATCTTCCGCTCCGACCTGGATCTCGTCGCGGTAGTGAATCCCACCCCAGAGCTTGTTGTTGCGCTCGCTGGAGGCGGTCTCGAAGCGCCACCTTCGCTTGCCGAGCTCGAACGTGCACTGGGGGCACCGATCACGCAGGCCTTCGTGTTCGTGTTCTCCGTCTCGCTGTCCGGAGCCGAGGACTTCGCGACGGATCCCTCGGACGCCGTCGAGATCCGTCCGGGAGCCTGGGACGTCCCGATCGGGTCGTCGCTCGAGGTGAGAGCGTCGTCCGGGACCTGGACCCCTGCCTTCTGGACCGCCTTGGTGACGGCCGGTATCGCCGTCGTCCTGGGAATCGCGCTTCTCCTGCGACCGAAGTCAGCCGGGTGAGCCTCTCCCGGATTCGTTGTCACAGGCGGCCTCTACGGTGGGCACATGACAAGAAAGCAGAGGGCCGCACGTTCGCGACCGGTTCACAGATGCCAGGAGTGCGGCCACGAGTCGGCACGGTGGTTCGGTCAGTGTCCGGGATGCGACGCCTGGGGAACGCTCGTCGAAGAAGCCGGGCAGGTACCCCACGAGCTCATCGACGACGGGTTCGACGAGCTCGTGCGAAGCGCGACCGACGCGTCTCCGCCGCCCGTGTCGCTCTTGGAGATCTCCGCCGAACCTGCTCTGCGCCGGCCGACCGGAATGCCCGAGATCGACAGGGTGCTCGGAGGCGGGCTCGTGGCGGGTGGGACGATACTCCTCGCCGGTGAGCCGGGAATCGGCAAGAGCACCCTCGTTCTACAGCTCGCGGCTTCGGTGGCAGAGACCGGTTCTGTGCTGTACGTGACCGCCGAGGAGTCCTGCGACCAGATCAGACTCCGCGCCGAGAGACTGGGCTCCCTGAGCGCCCGGGTGCTGGTGAGCAGGGACGAGGTCGTGCCTGCGATCGTCGGCCGGATGGAGGATCTGGAACCTGCGCTCGTGGTGGTCGACTCGATCCAGCTCGTGAGAGACCCACGCCTTGCGTCTGCTGCAGGATCGGTCGGCCAGGTACGTGAGTGCGCAGCGATGCTGGCACGCGCAGCGAAGGAGGTGGGCGCGGTCCTCGTCCTCGTCGGACACGTCACGAAGGAGGGCCAGATCGCAGGTCCCAAGGTCCTCGAGCATCTGGTGGACGTGGTCCTTGAGCTCGAGGGCGACCGGCACCATCAGCTCCGCGTCCTGCGCACGACCAAGAACCGTTACGGGGCCGCCGGGGAACTGGGGATCTTGGATCTGGACAGGTCCGGTCTCGTCCCGGCGCGTCACCGCATCGTCAACGACCCGGACAGCAATCGGGTCGGATCGGCTGTGGTCTGCGCGATGGCCGGCGACAGGCCTCTTCTCACGAGCGTCCAGGCACTCACGGTGCCCAGCTCTGGAAGTCCTCGACGCGCCGTCACGGGGATCGACCTCAACAGGGCCCTGGTCCTCGTGGCGGTGGCCAGTCGTCTCGGCGGGGTCCGGTGCTCGGACGCCGAGGTCTACATGTCCGTGACCGGAGGTCTCCGCGTCACGGATCCGGCCTGTGACCTAGGCCTGTGTGTGGCGCTCGCCTCGGCTGCTGGTTCTGTCCGGGTTCCCCCGAGGACGGTCTGGTTCGGTGAGGTGGGTCTCGGTGGCGAACTGAGGCCCGTGGCGTCGGTCGAGCGTCGACTCGCCGAGGCGGCCGGGTTCGGATTCCGAACCGCCGTGTTGCCGGAAGGGAACATGCCCCTCGAGGAGCTCCCGGACGACGGCTTCGCCGTCTTCCCGGTTCGGGAGCTCACGGATGCCCTCGATCACCTACTCATGGGAGGAGGTCAGGGCTGAGCTCACATCGTCGGTGCGTGGGTCCTGCGGGTCCTTGGACGCCCGGAAACGTGTTACCTTGAGTTGGTGTTCGACTGGCCCAGCAAGAAGATGCTGGAGAGCTTGGCGCGAGTTGCCCCGGGGACACCGCTTCGCGACGGGCTCGACCGAGTCCTGCAGGCAAGCACTGGGGGCCTGCTCGTGCTGGGTACCGGACCCCATGTCGACACGATCTGCAGTGGCGGTTTCCTGATCGAGGCGCAGCTGACCCCACAGCGCCTGATGGAGCTCTGCAAGATGGACGGTGCCGTGGTGCTCGACGAGATGGGCGAGTTCATCGTCCGTGCCAACGTGCACCTCGTGCCCGATGCCAACATCCTGACGACCGAGACCGGCACCCGGCACAGGTCGGCCGAGCGGGTCGCGCGCCAGACGGGTGTCACCGTCCTCTCGGTCTCCAAGCGCCTGTCGCTCATCTCGGTCTACC
>QWHP01000081.1 GCA_021404985.1 Actinobacteria bacterium ATB1 | reverse complement strand
TCGTCTCGGCCACGGGCGACGCAGGCGTCTGCGAGACGTCGTGCGTCGACTGGTACGGCAACACGCGGCCCATCTTTCTCGGGGATCGAGTGTTCGCCCTCATGGGAAGCGAGCTCGTGGAGGTCACGCTCGAACCCGGGGTGGCCCGCTCGGGGGCCGCCGTGTCCCTCACGCGGACTTGAGGGCAGATCTCCTTCCTGCTCCGAGAGGATTGAGAGTACGTCTCTTGAGCAGGATGTGACCGTCCGGGGCCGGGAGAGGAGTCGTCAGGCGCGATCTCGAATTGCCAAGCGAAATTGCATATGGCGTCGACTTCCCGGAGGGGTAATGGCGAACAAGATGAAGGAGATCCTCGAGGCCATCCTCACGGGGGCCAGCAGCGAGGAGATTGCCGCACTTCCCCTGCCCGAGACGATGAGAGGCGCCATCGTCAAACGCGACGAGGTGGACATGTTCGAGGGCCTCGCGTCCGAGGACAAGGACCCTCGGAAGTCGGTCCACGTCGAAGAGGTGCCGATCCCACCGCTGGGCCCGAACGAGGTCAGGGTGGCGGTGATGGCCTCGTCAATCAACTACAACACCGTCTGGACGTCGATGCTCGAACCGCTTCCGACGTTCAATTTCCTTGACCGGCGGGCGGCGGGTGACCCGCTGATGGCGAGGCATGCCCTGGATTACCAGGTGATCGGTTCGGATGCGGCGGGTGTCGTGCTCGACGTCGGGCCCGGGGTGACCAAGTGGAAGGCCGGAGACCGGGTCCTCGTGCACGCGATCGCCGTCGACATGCAGGAACCAATCGGACACGACGACGGAATCCTCGACCCCGCGCAGGCGGCCTGGGGCTTCGAGACGAACTTCGGCGGTCTCGGCGAGATAGCGCTCGCGAAAGCCACGCAGCTCCTTCCCATGCCTGGGCATCTGACTTGGGAGGAAGCCGCCACAGTGCCCCTCGTCTCGACAACTGCGTACCGGATGCTCGTCAGCCGCAACGGTGCCGCCATGAAGCAGGGCGATGTCGTCCTTGTCTGGGGAGCAACCGGCGGGATCGGCGGCATGGCCGTGCAGTACGTGCTCAACGGCGGCGGGATCCCCGTCGGCGTGGTCAGCTCCCCGAAGCGGGAGGAACTCGCGAAGGCTCTCGGCTGCGAAAGGGTCATCGACCGCAGTGCCGCCGGTCTCGAGTTCTGGGACGGGAACGGCAAGCAGGACCAGAAGGCGTGGCGTGCCTTCGGGAAGATGATCAGGGACCTCACGGGCGGTGAGGACCCGGACATCGTCTACGAACACCCCGGCCGTTCCACGTTCGGTGCGAGCGTGTTCGTCGTGAAACGTGGCGGGACCGTCGTGACCTGTGCCTCGACCACCGGCTTCGCCCACGAGTACGACAACCGCTACCTCTGGATGAACCTCAAGCGGATCGTGGGGTCGCATTGCGCCAACTACAAGGAGGCGTGGGACGCGATACGACTCACGAAGATGGGTCGCATCCACCCGATCATGTCCAAGTCCTTCGCGCTCGACGAGGTCGCCGAGGCGATCGACGACGTCCGCACCAACCGCCACGAGGGCAAGCTCGGTGTGCGTGTCCTCGCCCCCACGGACGGTCTGGGCGTGACCGACCAAGCGATGCGTGAGCGTCACATCGGCCAGATCAACCTCTACCGCGACCACACCTGACGTCCGGGGCGGGTGCTCGTCCGTGCAGAGCGGCGTTGTGATCGGGGCGGGTGACCGAGGCTACGACGCCTACACGACGCTCTTCGTCGACGATCCCTCGGCAGGACGCGTGGTCGGCGTCGCCGAGCCGGACCCAGGGCGCAGGGACAGGTTCGCCCGGCGTTATGGCGTGGGTGGCGCCCGAAGCTTCGAGACGTGGCAGGAGCTCCTCGACGAGCCGAGGATGGCCGACTTCGCGCTGATCGCCACGGGGGACACCCAGCACGTCGAGCCGACCCTGGCAGCCCTCGAGGCCGGATACCACGTTCTTCTCGAGAAACCGATGGCTCTCGACGACGTGGACTGTCTGCGGCTCGTCGAGGCGGCCGACCGGACCGGCAGGATTCTCGCCGTCTGCCACGTCTACAGGTTCTCGAACCTCTTCCACCGCCTCCACGAAGTGATCTCATCCGGCGCGATCGGTGACGTGGTCACGATCCAGCAATCCGAGAACGTCGCCTACTGGCACTATGCCCACTCCTACGTCAGGGGCCACACGCGCAACAGCCGGGTGCCGTGGCTGCTCCAGAAGTCGTGTCACGACCTCGACCTGATCGTCTGGATGGCAGGCGCGCCTGCGGCGAAGGTGTCTTCGTTCCTCCGTCCGACGCAGTTGACGGAGGCCAATGCCCCCGACGGTGCACCCCTCCACTGCATCGAGGGATGTCCGCATTCCGCGGGGTGCCCCTACGATGCCGTCTCCATGTACAGGGACCTGGCACCGCTGCTCGCCGACGTGTCGATGGCACGGCGACCCCTCGGAATGGGTCGCGGAGCTGCCGCCCTGAGGCACCTGCGGCCCTGGCTGCAGAGGATGCCGGTCGAGCCGGTGCGTCGCCGGATGGAATGGTGGCGCTGGCCGGTCTCGGCCGTGACGGACGACCACACCTCCCAAGGTCTCGACACCGCCTTGCGCACGTCGCGGTGGGGACGATGCGTCTACAGGATCGAGGACAACGACCAGCCCAGCAGCCAGGTCGTGAGCATCTCGTTCAGGAACGGGGTCAACGCGTCCTTCACGTTGCAGAGCAACTCGCACAGGACCATGCGATACGTGCGCGTGGACGGAACGCGGGGGTCGGCCATCGGTCACCTGTACGCGTTCGATGCCGATCTCGCTGTCGCCGACCACAAGTCGGGACGCGTTCGGAGGATCCCCGTCGCCCCCGCGTTCGACGGGCACGGCGGCGGTGAACGTCGCATGTTCCGCGACTTCCTCGGGGCTCTCGAGTCGGACGGGACGCCGCTCACGTCGGCTCGTGAGAGCTACGAGAGCCACAGGATCGCGTTCGCCGCGATGCGATCCGCATCGGAGGGGGTCGTCGTCGACCTCCCCGACGTCGAACACTGAACACCCGCACTTGGCGGCGTCCGGCTCGTGTCGACCTCGGGTCCGGCCGGGGCATGTCGGAGGCATGGGATAATCCCGGGTATGGCAGCGGCAGGGGAAGCCCCGCGGACCGATCTGGACGAGCCGACGTTCAGCGAGTCCCAGACCCGCAAACCAGCGTGGGTCTGGGCCGTCGTCCTCATCGTGGACCTCGGGGCGACGTTCGCTGTCGTGGTGATGCTCCTGCGTCCAGAGCCCGAAGGGGAGCTGAGCCGGGGGGATGGCGGTCGCTGGATCGTCATCGCCGGGGTTCTGGGGCTGTTGACGATCTTGGTCGCCTTCATCGCCGTTGCCCGGCTCGATGTCGAGGTGTACAACGACCGTGTCCGCGTCCGTTGGTTCCCCTTTCGCCCACCGTACGATCGTCCTCTCTCACGTGGTCAGTGTCGAAGCCGTCGAATACCGACCGATCCGGGAGTACGGCGGCTGGGGGATCCGCGGGTCGAAACGCAGACGTACCTACAGCATGTCCGGCAACAGGGGTGTCCTCCTGTCCCTGTACGACGGGAGCACGGTTCTCATCGGAACGGACGATGCCGATCGCCTTGCCGGCGCCATTCGCGCTGAATCCCCCGACGCTCTCCGCTGAGCGAGGCTGGCGTTGGCGTGCGCTGTGAGGACAGGGCGGGGGTTTGGCGCGTGGATTTGTTGATGGGGTGCGGATCGGCGCGCCGTGGGTTTCGGGGCGGGGGACCGGAGACTGATCTGAGCGGCGGTTCGTGCCGATAAGGCGGTGGAACAGCAGAGAAGGTCGGGACCTCCCAGGGATCTCGAGGGAAGAGGAACAATGGCCGAATCGATGTGCAGGTTCGTGGTCGAGTCGTTGCGTCGTGCGAGACCTGTCGGTCTCCTCCTCGTCGCTACCCTCCTGTTCACGGCATGTGCAGCCGGCCCGGATGCGGCGGAGTCCGAGTCCGGCGACGAGCCTGGCCGGTCACCCGACATCGTCCGTGCTGCCGCGAAGACGACCTCCGAGGCCGGAACTGCGGCGTTCGAGATGCGAATGTCGACGACAGGTGAGATGGCCGGCCAGGAACTCGACATGACAGTGGACGCCACAGGCGCCTACGACTTCGAGAGCGGCGACATGGAGATGGACATGGCAGCCGTCATGCCGGGACTCGGTGACATGGACATGCAGGCCCGGATGGTCGACGGCGTGATGTACATCCGCTATCAGGACTCCTTCATGTCCCAGATGGGCCTTCCGGCAGGCGTCACCTGGATCAGCATGGATCTCGGGAACATGACCGGCCTCCCGGCCGGGCAGATGCAGTCCATGAGCGGGCAGTTCCAGGACCCCACGCAGTTCCTCGCGTTCCTCGAGGCGGCAGGTGCAGATATCGAGGAGGTCGGCAGCGAGGAGATCGACGGGCTCGAGACCACCCACTACAGAGCAAGGACGGATTTCGCGGCCCTGATGGAGGAGCAGTCCGCGGCCCTCGAGGGGATGCTCGGGTCCCAGGGCATCTCGGGTGATGCGTTGGGGGCGATGTCCGAGGTCGAGATCCCGATGGACGTCTGGATCGACAACGAGGGCCGCGTCCGACGGATCCGCATCGAGATGGACATGTCCGAGGCGATGAGCTCGATGTTCCCGGGCCAGGGTGACGCCGGTACCCGATACGAAATCGAGGTGGAGCAGGACTTCTCCGACTTCGGCCTCGACGTCGACGTCGAGGTACCACCCGCGGGCGAGACGACCGACTTCGCCGACCTCGACCTCTTCCCGGGAACGGGGGGATTCTGACGTCCGCCATGGGCACAGGAATCAGGAGTTCGGCGTACCCGGCGTAGCACCGGCGCCGGCCCACATCCGGGTGTGACGCCATACTCGGGCGCGGAATGGAGATCCCGAGAACCGAGCGCGCCCCGACCACCCCCTCCGGCACTCTCGTCAGAGCGGCCTTCGGGTTCGCGGCGTTCGGAATCGTCTGGAGCGCCTGGACCGTCGCAGCGCCCGAGGTGCAGAGCGACTTCGGATTCGACGACTCGGCTCTCGGGGCGATCGTCACCGTCCTGAACGTCTGCGCCCTGGCACTCCTCGGTGTCGCCGCCCGGGCTTCCTCGCGCCTCGGCAGCTTCCGGACGGCCCGGATCGGTCTCCTCCTGCTCGCCGCCGTTTGGGCGGGGGCGGGGTTCGTGGGGGTCTCAGCGGCATTTGTCGCGCTCGTCGTCGTGGGCGGCGGTCTCGGCTCCGGAGTCGTCGAGGTGAGTCTGAACGCGGCGGGGATGGACCTCGACAGGAACGCCAGCCACCCGGTCCTCGGTTATCTGCATGCTGCGTTCGCGGCCGGATCGCTGCTGTTCGTCCTAGTCGGGAGCCTGGTGGTGGAGGCTGGAGGCGAGAGACTCGCCGTATTCCTCGCGGCTGCACTTCTCGTCACCTGCATGTCCTTCGTGTGGCCCCCCGCCGATCACGAGGGGGAGGTTGCCCCGGGTGGTCGGCAGGCGGGGCGTATCCGCGCGATGCGCAGGCATCCGAGGCTCGCCCTGCTCGCTGCCCTTGCGGGCGCTGGTCTCTACTCGGAGGTGTCGATCGGGACCTGGTCAGTGGTGTACCTCCGGGACGACCTGGACGCAGCGCCGTTCCTGGCAGGTGCGGCCGCCGCCTCCTTCGCCGTCAGCATGCTGCTCGCACGACTTGCCCTGCCCAGACTGCTGCGCTCGGTCACTCCCATCAGGGTTGCCCTGGCGTGCGCCTCCGGACTGATCGCGGCCGGTCTCTTGTTGCTGGCGTTCCCCTACGTGGCCGTCGCGTCGATCGCGTTCGGCCTCGTCGGTCTCTCCGCCGGACCCCTGATCCCTGTCGCCATGCAACTTGCCGGCGCAGTCCTTCCCGCCGAGCTCGAGACCGCATCCGCTGCGGTGAACACCCTCGGCTACGTTGGGCTGATCGCGGCGCCGTGGCTCGTGGGCTGGCTCGGGGACGTCGCATCCCTGCAAGTGGGACTCGGCACGATCTCGGTTGCCGGTGTGGTGGCACTCGGAGCCGGTGGGCTCCTGTCCCGGGCCGGCACAAAGTCCCCTGGGACTCCCACCTGACTTGGACACTTATGCTATCGTGTCCAAGTAACCATGACGGGCCGAAAGTCTCACCTGCCGATTGACACCCTGCCGGTGCTCGTTCGCCTGCCGCCGGTGAAGGCGCGCGAAACGGAGGATGTGTCCGAGGAGACCCTGCATCGCATCCTCGATGCAGCCGGAGATCTCTATGCAGGTTTCGGTGTCACAAGGGTGACGATCTCTCAGGTCGCGGGGCGCGCAGGGGTGTCGAAGGCCACGGTGTACCGATATGTGGGCGGCAAGCAGTCGCTGCTCGAGCTGTACAGCCTCCGCGAGGCAAGGGCACTCGTCGAGGAGGCCCTTGGGCGCGTCGCCGGCGTTGGCCCGGAGTCCCTTCTCGACGTGAGCGCCGAGATCCTCGGCGAGATCCGCCGGCACCCGGTGTTCGAGAAGGTCATGGCCGACGAACCCCGGTTCCTCACAGCCACGATGGCTGATCCGGGGTTTGCGGAGGCCGCACGCTCGGTGATCGACATGGTCGCCCCCCTTGCCGAGGCGGCCGGTGTCCGGGCTGCCCGACGCTCCGTCGAGGCCGCCCTGCGTCTCGCCGTCACCCTCCTGCTGGTACCCCCCTTGACGGTCGAGTCGAACGACTACCAGGAGTCGGTCAAGGAGTTCCTGCGGCCGCTCTTCACGGCCGGTGTCCGGAAGTCGGGGAAGAGATGAGTGCATCGGCGTCGCCCCACCCCCTGCCACCGTTCCCCGCGGCGCGAGACGACGGCGAGCTCGCCCGGCTCGCAACGCTCGGCCCCCAGGAGATGGTCCGCCTCTGTCACGTGGGTGCGGTCTTCTCGAGGGCAGCAGCGGTCGAGGTCGTGAAGCGCAACCGGCGTCTGGGTGCGGCCCCGCGCCGTCACGCACCGCGTGCGGCGGCATCGACGGTGCGGCGCGCCTTCGAGGATCTGGGGCCGGTGTACGTCAAGCTCGGGTAGGTGATCGCATCTTCGCCGGGGCTCTTTCCCGTCGTCCTGAGCGACGAGTTCCGCCGATGCCTCGACCGCGTCGCGCCCGAGTCCGAGAGCGTCGTGCGGCGCCGGATCGTCCGGGAGCTCGGCGCTCCGCCGGAACGGATCTTCGAGCACTTCTCGTACAAGCCCCTCGCCTCGGCCTCGATCGCGCAGGTCCATGCGGCCCGCTTCGAGAGCAGCGATGTCGTCGTCAAGATCCGGCGTCCCGGACTCGTGCGGCAGTTCCGGCAAGATCTTCGTCTCCTGTACCAATTTGCGGGCCTGCTCGAACGTACCGGTGGGCCGTTCGACTTCTTCCGCCCCGTCTCGATCATCGAGGACTTCGCCCGCAACCTCTACGAGGAGCTCGACTTCCTGCGCGAGGCCGAGGCGATGCGCCGCTTCGAGGTGAACCTGCGAGCCTACGGGGACAACCGGCTGGTGCGGGTTCCGAACGTCCTGGATGAACTCACCACCGGACGCGTCCTCACGATGGGACGGGTCTACGGTGTCCCACCCGACGACACCACCACGATCCTCGAGACCTGGGGCCTCGACGCGCGTGGGATCTTCAGGACGGCGATCAAGGCCTGGCTCGAAGCGGCCTTCGTTCACGGCCTCTTCCACGGCGACCTCCACGCAGGGAACATCGTCATCGGGCCGGATGGGAGCGTGACCCTTCTCGACTTCGGGATCATGGGGCGGATCGATCAGTCGACCCTCCGTCTGGTCAGGGAGGTCCTGCCGGCTGTCGGCATCCTGAGGGACTGGGACCGGGCAGCTCGCCTCGTTGCCGCTCTGGCCGGTGATGCCGAGGCAGACGACGACAGGGTCGCCGTGCTGGCCTCGGATCTGGAGCGTGTCGTCGGACGCTTCATCTCGACGGAGTTGCACGAGGTCAGCTATGCAGCGGTCCTCAACGAGGTTCTCGGGGTAGCGCGACGTACGGGATACTCGGTGCCGCGGGAGCTGGCACTGGTTGCGAAGCAGTTCCTCTACTTCGAGCGCTACGCCAAGCTCCTCGCCCCCGACTACGCCCCGTTCGAAGACGAGGCGCTCTTCGCCACGTTTCACTCCCTTGTCGGGCAGGAGGGTGGTGAGCCCGAGACTTCTTGACGGAGGCCCCTCGTGAGCGAGCAAACGCTCGACGGGGAGGCCGCAGGGGATCAGCGCAGGTCGAAGCGGTCCAGGTTCATCACCTTGTCCCAAGCCGCCACGAAGTCACGCACGAACTTCTCTCCAGAGTCGTCGCACGCATACACCTCTGCGATCGCCCTGAGTCGGGAGTTGGAGCCGAACACGAGGTCGACGGCAGTAGCGGTCCACCGGCGTTCGCCCGTCCCACGATCGGTTCCGTCGAAGATGCCCTCGGCCGTGTCAGATGCCTTCCACGTGGTGTCCATGTCGAGCAGGTTCACGAAGAAGTCGTTCGTGAGGGTCTCGGGGCGTTCGGTCAAGACACCGTGCTCGGACCGGCCAGTGTTCGCATTCAGGGCGCGCATCCCACCGACGAGGACCGTCATCTCGGGGGCCGTGAGCGTCAGGAGGCACGCACGGTCCACCAGGAGCTCCTCGGGCCGCCTCTTGTCGCCCGCGCGCATGTGGTTGCGGAACCCGTCTGCGGCTGGCTCGAGCACGGTGAAGGACTCGACATCGGTCTGCTCCTGGGATGCGTCCGTGCGCCCTGGAGTGAACGGAACGCGCACGTCATACCCGGCGTCGTTGGCGGCCTTCTCCACGGCGGCGCACCCTCCGAGGACGATCAGGTCGGCGAGGGACACCTTCTTTCCGCCGGATTGCGAGGCGTCGAACTCCGTCCGGATGGCCTCGAGGGTTTCGAGTACGGTGGCGAGCGTCGCCGGGTCGTTCACGTCCCAGTCCTTCTGCGGTGTGAGGCGCAAGCGCGCGCCGTTCGCCCCGCCGCGCTTGTCGGACCCCCGGAACGTCGCCGCCGACGCCCACGCGGTCGAGACGAGCTGGGACACGGAAAGTCCTGACGCGAGGATCCTGTCTGCGAGCGCGGCCACGTCCTGCTCGTCGATCAGGTCGTGTTCGACTGCGGGCACCGGGTCCTGCCAGATCAGTTCCTCAGCAGGAACCTGCGGGCCGAGGTATCTCGATACGGGTCCCATGTCGCGGTGCGTCAGCTTGTACCAGGCCCGGGCGAAGGCGTCCGCGAACTCGTCCGGGTTCTCGAGGAAGCGCCTCGCGATCGGTTCGTAGACGGGGTCCATCCTCAG
>QWHP01000551.1 GCA_021404985.1 Actinobacteria bacterium ATB1 | reverse complement strand
AGCGGACCTCGGCGACGGTGTAGGGTCTGAGGGGCACCCAGGAGAGGTCCCTGGTCCCGGTCCAGCGACTCACCCCTCCAGGCATCCGCGTGCCGTCCCACTGCTCCATGTCGTAACGCGCGTTCCACGGATGCGCGTCGTCTTCGTCGAGGAGGAGCGACGCCACCTCGGACTGAAGTTCGTCGCGACGCTTCGCCGAGAAGCTCGACGCGATGCCGACGTGGTGGAGCACCCCTGAGGAGTCGTAGAGGCCGAGGAGAAGTGAGCCCACTCCCCCGTGTTTGTGCGGCCTGTAGCCGGCGACGATGCAGTCGGCTGTCCGCACGTGCTTGACCTTCGTCCAGAGTCGCTTGTTCTCCACGTACTGCCCGTCCGCACGCTTGGCGACCACGCCATCGAGGCCGGCACCTTCGAGGGTCTCGAACCACTCGCGGGCCACCGAGGGATCGTGAGTCATCGGGCTGATGCGGACCTGGTGACCGACCTCGATCTCGCGCTCCAGGAGGGCACGGCGTTCGCTCAGGGGGAGGGACCGGATGTCGCGATCGTCCAACGCGAGCATGTCGAACGCGACGTATGTGACGGGGGTTTCGCCGGCGAGACGTGTGACCCGCGAGTCTGCGGGATGGATCCTCTGCTGCAGGGCGTCGAAGTCCAACCCGTGCGCACCCAGGAGGACGATCTCCCCGTCCAGCACGCAGCGGGGCGGGAGCGCTTGTCGCAGTGGGCCGAGGATCTCCGGGAAGTAGCGCGTGAGCGGCCGGTCGTTGCGGCTGCCCAACTCGACCTCGTCCCCGTCCCTGAAGACGACACACCGGAATCCGTCCCACTTCGGCTCGTAGACGAGTCCCGGACCCTCCGGCACCTCGTTCGTCGCCTTTGCGAGCATCGGTCTCACCGGTGGCATTACTGGGAGGATCACGAAGCGGAGCCTACCGATGCACGGTTGGAAACGGTTGGAGACGGACGGGAGCCTGGGGACGGCGACCGGCGCCCTCGCTCAGTCCACGACCCGTCGCCAGCTCCGTCCCGGGGGTTCGCCGGGCCAACGCTGGAAAAGGGGCTGCCACCCGAGGGCGCTCATGCGACCCTGGAGCGCCCACTCGTCGGGCACCCCCGCCGTGGCAGACTCGCCGGGCGACGTCGAGCCGAGTATGGAGTCGAGTCCGACGACGATCGCTGCGAGCACCTCGGGACCGGGGTCCCCGCCCCGAATGATCCGCACGGCCAGTTCCGCAATGGGATGTTCTGTCGCCACGGACCCTCCCACCTCGCCGCCGCTGCTCACAGAGGTATGTTCCCGTGCTTGCGGTGGGGACGCTCGGCACGTTTCGTCGACAGCATGCGGAGGCCTTCGACGAGGCGCTTGCGGGTCTCGGACGGACGAATGACTTCGTCGACGAGCCCGCGTTCTGCGGCCTTGTATGGCGTGCAGTACTCGTCCGTGTACTCGACGATGAGCTCTTGGCGACGGAGCTCAGGGTCGTCGGCTGCCTCGATCTCGCGCCGGTTGATGATGCTGACAGCGCCACTGGCACCCATCACGGCAAGTTCCGCGGTGGGCCAGGCGATCGAGAGGTCGGTCCCGATCGAGCGCGCGTCGAGGACGACGTAGGCCCCCCCGTAGCTCTTGCGGACTATCACCTGGAAGCGGGGCACGGTCGCCTCGCAGTAGGCGTAGAGCAGCTTCGCGCCGTGGCGGATGATCCCACCGTATTCCTGGTCGGTACCGGGCAGGAAACCGGGGACGTCC
>QWHP01000550.1 GCA_021404985.1 Actinobacteria bacterium ATB1 | reverse complement strand
GGTCGCGGATCTCGGCAAGGCGCGCTTCGAGGTCGTTCACCCTGCCCACGGTACCAGGGCCGATCGGCACACCGAACGCCGTGTTCGGCCCGTCTATCTTCGGGCCGTGCCAAGCGAACCAGCCTCCTTCCACGAGTCCGACCGCGAGCTCCAGCCGACGTTGGAGTCCCTCAGCTACGCCTCCAACTACCAGGCGTTCCTCGCCGACCTGATCGGACCACACCTCCGGCCCGAGCTCGGCGAGGGAACGCTCGAGATCGGTGCCGGCCACGGCGACCTGAGCGCACGATGGGCGGAGGCAGGGTCCGTTCTTGCCACCGACGTCTCCGACTCGTGCCTCGAGGTGCTCGAGTCGAGGTTCTCGGGCGACGCGAGGGTCTCGGTGTCGAGGCTCGACATCACGGAGGACCCGCTCCCGCCCGGTGCTTTCGGCGCCGTCGTGATGGTGAACGTGCTCGAGCACATCGATGACGACCGGGCCGCACTGGCCGACCTGCGCAAGGTCCTGGTGCCCGACGGACGGCTCGTGCTGTTCGTCCCGGCGTTCCCACTGCTGTACGGGGAGTTCGACCGCGCCATCGGCCACCATCGCCGTTACCGGAGGCACCCACTCACCGACCTGCTGCGCTCCGCGGGGTACACGCCCGAGGTCGTCCGCTACGTGAACCTTCCCGGCTTCTTCGCCTGGCTGCTCACGGTGCGGGTCCTCGCACGGAATCCTTCCGAGGGGAAGCTCGTGGCGACCTACGACCGCTGGGTCATGCCACTCGTCCGTCGCACGGAAACCCGGAGGAGCGTCCCCTTCGGCCAGAGCCTCCTCGCCGTCTCACGTCCCTGACATCCTACCTGGGCAGATCCAGACACCACAGCCGTGACAAAATCCGCCCACGTCGACCGGGGTCTGTCAGACGGCCCCCGGGGACTTGGCGATCTCCGCGAGGAACTCGGCGTTCGACCGGGTCGCCTTCATGCGATCGATGAGCAGCTCGAGGCCGGCGCCGCCCTCGAGGGCGGCGAGGACGCGACGGAGCTTCCAGACCTGCTCGAGCTCCTTGCGGTCGAACAGGAGTTGTTCCTGGCGGGTGGAGGACGCCTCGACGTCGATCGCCGGGTAGATCCGCTTCTCGGACATGCGGCGATCGAGGCGCAACTCCATGTTCCCCGTGCCCTTGAACTCCTCGAAGATCACCTCGTCCATTCGGGATCCGGTCTCGACGAGAGCTGTCGCGAGGATTGTCAACGAGCCCCCCTCCTCGATGTTGCGCGCCGCCCCGAAGAACCTCTTCGGCGGATACAGCGCCGCGGAGTCCACACCACCGGAGAGGATTCGCCCCGACGCCGGGGCCGCGAGGTTGTAGGCCCTGGCGAGCCGCGTGATCCCGTCGAGGACGATGACCACGTCCTTGCCGTATTCGACGAGTCGCTTCGCGCGCTCGAGTGTCAGCTCGGCGACCTGGGTGTGCTCGTCGGCCGGCCGGTCGAACGTGGATGCGATCGTCTCACCCTTTATCGACCGCTGCATGTCGGTGACCTCCTCAGGCCGCTCGTCCACGAGCAGCACCATGAGGTGGACCTCCGGGTTGTTCTCCTCGATCGAGTGCGCTATCTGCTTGAGGATGGTGGTCTTCCCGGCCTTGGGCGGCGAGACGATCAATCCACGCTGCCCCTTGCCGATCGGCGAGATGAGGTCGATGATCCGCTGGGTCACGCCGTCCTTCTGACCCTCCGTCTCGAGCTGGAGCTTCTGGTCGGGGAA
>QWHP01000080.1 GCA_021404985.1 Actinobacteria bacterium ATB1 | reverse complement strand
TTGCTCGTGTCATCCTCCGTTCAGGCCGCCAGAGCGGGCGGGCGCCGACCCGGTGAGGTGGCCGTCGATGCGTCGGCACAGCCCGACGAGGTCGGCCCGGGTGAAGGGCCAGTCCAAGGGTCGGGCGGTGACGTTGCAGCGGGCCTCGAAGGCGGCGAGCCGCTCGGCGAGGATATCGACATCGGCAAGGTCGGCGGGCTCGATCACCTTGCACTGGATCACCGAGAATCGATCTCGATCTGGTTACGCCAGGAGGCGTGCACTGGCAGGTGCACAAGGTTGGCGGTGGGCCACGCGGTTGCCATGCGCTCCACCGAGGCCCGCCCGGCATGGCTCGAGCCGTTGTCGGCCACCCACAACACCCGGCGGGCCGAGGCGTAGGGCTCGGCGGTCATGACCTTGATGACGAACTCGGAGAGCGGGGCAAGGCCCATGGTCGGCGCGATCGTGCCTAAGGCGGGCCTGGCGGACGTCGCAAGCGCCGAAGCAGGCGAGGGTGCCGGGACGCTCGTACTCGACCTCGACCCGGTCGCCCTCCCCGGACCTCCCGCCCGGCCTGGATCACCGGGACAGCGTCTGGAGCTGGGACTTCTCGTCGGTGCAGATCACGTACTCGTCGTCTTGGAGCTCGAACCCTCCCAGACACGCTGGTACAGGTCAAGCACCCGGGCAGCCGTGGTCGCCAAGTCCGGGTCCCGAGGGAAGATCCAGGACCGGTACTGCCACAGCTTGATGGCGTCCTCAGCCAGCCACCGGCGCATGATGGAAGTGGCCACTGAGGACACCAGCCCCTCCGTGACGTCCTGGGCGGCCAGCTCCGACGAACTCCACCGCGATGGGGACACGTCCGGCTTGGCTGGCACCTCACACGCCATCGCCTTGACCTCAGCCACACCCGGCGAGAAACGAACGCTGCCACACTGACCCGGGTCGATCGGCAAGGCCGATCTTCGCCCTCACAACCCCCAACGTGAGACGCAGTGCAGCTACGAGCACGCCGCTTCAAAGACAGGCGGTTCCCTTCCGACAGGTCGATCACGAACAGAGAAGATCTGGACACCAGGCGCCTCCCGCGGTGCCCACCCGAGCCCGATGCCGCCCCCGCCACACCTCAACTCGTACGTACGTAATTGCCGTCGCCGACTGGCCATCGCCCGCGCGCGATGCGGCGGCATCGCCAGGCAGGCCACGACGGAGTGTGTGGGTCGTCCCGGACCCGTCGGTCCGACGTCTACTCGGTCTCGACATAGAAGCCGCGTCTCTCGAGCTCTGCAACGACTTCGACGCTGTGCCTCGGGTTACGGGTCTCGACGTGGACCATCACCTCGACATGGTCGACAGGTACTCCGGGCGCGGCGCGATGGTGCTCGACTGAAAGGATGTTCAGGTCCATCTCGGCAACCGCTGATGTCAGGCCGGCAAGGGATCCCGGCCTGTCCGGCAGGATGCAGTTGAGTCTCAGGTGGCGTCCTGCCGCAGCCAAACCGTGGTCGATGAGCTTGGCGAGCACCTGGGGATCGACGTTGCCGCCGGAGAGGACGACACCCACCGGAGTGTCCTTGCCGACCAGACCCTCGGCAGCAGCCGCCACCCCGACGGCACCGGCAGGTTCCACGACGGTCTTCGCGCGTTCGAGCAGAGCCAGCATCGCTCGCGCGATGGCGTCGTCGTCGACCGTGACTACTTCGATCCCGCACTCACGCGCGATGTCGAACGTGAGCTGGGAGGGTCTTTTCAGGGCGAGCCCGTCGGCGATGGTCGCGACACTGGGCAGTTCGACGAGCCGCCCCGCCCGGAGTGAAGCCTGCATGGCCGCGGCCCCCTCCGCCTCGACCCCCACGACACGGATGCCGGGCCGTGCCCGGGCCAGCGCAAGCGCCACGCCCGAAACGAGACCGCCGCCCCCGACCGGGACGAGGACGGTGGAGATGTCGCCGGGCATCTGATCGGCAAGCTCGAGGCCCAGCGTGCCCTGCCCGGCGATGACCTTCGGGTCGTCGAACGGTGCCACGTAGACCGCTCCTGACGACTCTGCCTGAGTCCGGGCTTCTCGGATGCAGTCGTCGACGGTCCCGTCCACGAGCTCGATCTCGGCGCCGTAGGCACGGGTCGCCTCGATCTTGGGCAGGGCGGCGTTGCGCGGCATCCAGACGCGGGCCTCGAGGTTCCGTGTGGCCGCAGCGAACGCGACCCCCTGAGCGTGGTTGCCTGCCGACGCCGCCACCACGGGCGTCCCCTCGGGCACCGTCGAGAGACGAAAGAGGGCTCCGCGCACCTTGAAGGAGCCCGTGCGCTGGCGGTTCTCCGCCTTGACGTGGAGGCTGACCCCGGCCCATTCGTCCAGCCCGTGGAACGCCTCCACGGGCGTCCTCCTCAGATGGCCTCCGACGATGCGTGCCGCCTCGGGAATGGCGTCCTCGATGTCGCGCAGGACCCCGGACAGAGGTCCCGGACCGGCGGAATGTGTTTCCACACCACAGTATGGATCGCCGTAGGATCCCCTGGTCCCATTCCGGTTCTCGAGAGGTCCCGACTCGATGGCGAAGTCCGTTCTCACACCGCAATCCGAGGACTTCCCGCGCTGGTACCAGGAGGTCATCCAGAAGGCAGAGATGGCCGAGAACGGGCCCGTGCGCGGCACGATGATCATCAGGCCGTGGGGCTACGCGATCTGGGAACGCATCCAGAAAGAGCTCGACGAGCGCATCCGCGCGACCGGGCACAAGAACGCCTATTTCCCTCTCTTCATCCCGATGCCGTTCCTCGAAAGAGAAGCGGAGCACGTCGAGGGGTTCAGCCCGGAGCTCGCCGTCGTGACCCACGGCGGAGGCTCGGAGCTCGGCGAACCCGTGGCAGTGCGTCCGACCTCCGAGACTGTCATCGGCGACGCGATGTCGCGCTGGATCCAGAGCCATCGTGACCTCCCTCTCCTGCTCAACCAGTGGGCGAACGTCGTCCGCTGGGAGCTTCGACCCCGTCTCTTCCTCCGTACGAGCGAGTTCTTGTGGCAGGAGGGGCACACCGCGCATGCGACCTGGGAGGACGCCCAAGCAGAGACGCTCCGCATGCACGAGGTCTACGCAGACCTGATGCAGTCCGTGCTCGCGATCGACCCGGTGCTCGGTCGCAAGACCGATACGGAGAGGTTCGCAGGAGCGGAGGCGACGTACACGCTCGAAGCGCTCATGCGCGACGGAAAAGCTCTGCAGATGGGGACGAGCCACAACCTCGGACAGAACTTCGCACGCGCGTTCGACATCGGGTTCTCGACACCCGAGGGAGATCGCGAGCTCTGCTGGATGACCTCCTGGGGCGTTTCCACCCGGGTCGTGGGAGCGCTGATCATGGTCCACGGAGACGACCGCGGCCTACGCCTGCCGCCTGCACTCGCCCCCGCCCAGGTGGTCGTGCTCGCGGTGAGGGACGAGACCTCCGACGTCTGCCAGAGGGTCTCCGGCGAGCTCCGCGCACTGGGACTGCGCGTCGAGACCGACGTCGACACCCACACAGGTTTCGGACGGCGCGTCACCGACTGGGAGCTCAAGGGGGTTCCCATCCGCATCGAGATCGGACCTCGCGACGTGGAGGAGGACAGCATGACACTCGTCCGGCGCGATACGGGGGCGAAGGAATCCGTTGCTCTCGGATCGGCGGCTTCCGTGGTGCCCGAGACACTCCGCACGATCCAAGCGGAGCTCTTGGGCCAGGCCACGGCCAGGCAGGACGAGATGACGACGGACGTCGAGAACGTCGACGAGATCGTCTCGGGTGACGGAAACGGGTTCATGCGCCTCCCGTGGGTGGATGTCTCTGCGGACGGTGAGCGGCGGCTCAACGAGCACGGCCTGTCCGTCCGTTGCCTCGTCGCCCCCGAGGGATCGGTTCCGACGACAGAGGGCGCGATCGAGTCCTCGCTTGCTTACGTGGCGCGCGCATATTGACCGCCTCCGTCAGACCGTTGCCCAAGCGGAACGGAGCAGCCGACTGAGCTGCCGTCCCGGCACCGTGCCAGACTCACGAAAATGCGAGTCGAACGCTCCTTTGCCTTCGCCGACCTCTGTCTGTTCACTGCGTTCACGGACGAGCACGGCGACGACGCCGCGATCCGGGTGCTCACCGAGTTCCGGCTCCGCACACGTGAGGCTGCGACCAAGTGGGCCGTCCGGATCGACAAGTGGCTCGGCGACGGGGCGATGCTCGTCTCCGTGGAGCCGGCCCCGATGCTGGCTGCCCTCGTCGAACTTGCGTCCCACTTCCCATCCGAGGAGTGTCCCCTGTATCTCAGGATCGGGGCCGCGTTCGGGTCTTCGTTGCTCTTCGAGGGGGACGACTACGCCGGTGCGGTGGTGAACGCGGCGGCGCGCCTGTCCGACATGGCCGAGCCGGGCACCATCCTCGTTCCTGCCTCCATGGCCGAGTTCGCGCCACCGACAGCGATCATGATCCCTCTCGGCGAACGCGAGGTTCGCGGCCTCACGCAGACTCAGCCCCTCGTCGTTCTGCGACCGGCCCACAGCGAATCGGCCCAGCGAGTCACGAACGCCTGACGGATGCGGGTGGGAACAGCAGCGGGACCACCGACAGGCTCTCCCGGCATGACGTCTACGCGGCAACCAACCTCAGGCCGAGCCACAACGCCAGGAGGGAGAACCCGATCCCCGACGCGGCCAAGACCCACGAAACGAGGCGGAGGGCACGCGGGCCGGTCGACGATCTGGCACTCTGCGACCGACCACCGCCCCCTATGTCATGCCGCCGCATGCCGCGCAGCCTCGGCCCTACCCAGAAGCCCTGGGCGCCCACCCCCGCAGCCGCAAATACGACCACCGTCAGCTTCAGGAAGAGCAACCTCGTGTACTCGGGACTCGGGTCGGACTTCATCAGGATCAGCCACATACCGCTGAAAAGGGCGCCCACCAGGGCTGCCCAGACCGCGATCTCGAAACGTGCCGGCTGCCGGTCGTGACTTTGTGTCCGGTCGCCCGTCCCTACAGCAGACCCCTCTCGGAGAGCCGGGCCGACGAACGATGCGATGATGAGACCACCGAGCCAGACAGAGACGAAGGTGAGGTGGATCCACACGGCGATGTCGTCAGACATCCCCCGATGGTGGCCGGAATCGGCCCGGGCGACAAACCCGCGTCCGGGACGATCGTCCTGCCCGTCAACGCCGTAAGCTGGCAACGTGGATGCATTCCTCGCCGTGTTCCTCATTGTCGCCGTCGCTCTTCTCCTCCTGTGTGTTCTCGTCGCCTGGGGCCTCGTCAAGGCCACTCGCTCGGCACAAACCCATGCCCGCCGCGCAAAGGCCAAGGTCGCAGAGACACTCCCTGCCTCGGCATTCGGACGCCGACTCTGGTGGATGAGCTGTCGTGCCACCAGAGTGGACGAGCTCGGGGAACAGGCTGTGCTGGTCAGCACTTCGTCCCCGCTGGCGGAGGAGGTGGCCTCTCTCGCAGGGGACCTCCGGTCGGAAGCGCGGGCTGTGAAGCTCCGCATCCGCGGCGCGGCACGACTGACAGGCCGGTTCCGCCAGGACGAGGTCAAGAGGATCGACGTCCTGTTGACCCAGCTCGAATCCGGGGCGGAATCCCTCATCGAGCTAGCCGAGAAATCCCTCTCCGTCTCGCCCCGCCCATCCGGAACGGAGGGAGGCACCGAGCGTCTCATACGCAGGACGGAGTCCTTCAAGCGGGCGATCGACGAGCTGCGGGACAACCCATTCGACGAGGCCCCCGCCCGGCAGGGCGAGAGGGAACCGCCCGCTCTCGAATCTCCTCGACAGGGTGAAGGCTGGGTCCCTCCGCGGGGGAAGAGCTCAGTCGATCCCGATGATGCGGATTCCGGTCCTCGCCTTGTACCGCGAGTTCAGCGCGATGAGAAGCGGGGTCAACGCCTCGATAGCTGAGGCGTTGTGAAGACCTCCGGCATCGATCGGCCTGAGTCCGTCGATCGAGCGGACGAGCTCCGTCACCCTGTCGAGTGCACCCTTGTCGTCGCTGCATGTCAGTACGTCGAAGTCCAGCTTCACGTCGGTCTCGTAGAGGGAGCGAGCCGGGACGTGGTGCATGCTGGCGGCCACGCGAACCGTGGGCAGTCTCGCCTGGATACCGAGCGCGATCGATCCCGAGGAAGGGACGACGGGTTCGGGCTTGCCGTCGATGAAGGCGACGGCATTTGCCATCGACATGAGGACCTTGCCTCGTGCCTCGCGCTCGACCTCGACCGCTGTCTGCATGGCCGCCTCCCAGGGCACTGACAACACGACAACGTCCCCGAACGCCGCCGCCTCGTGGTTGTCCGAACCCTTGATGCGCTCGTGACCGAGGCCCCGGGCGGCCTCCGCCGCCTTCGCCTCGTTCCTCGAGCCCAACATGACCTCGTGACCGGCCAAGGCTGCGCGAATGCCGACTCCTCGCCCGGCAGGCCCCGTACCTCCCAGAATTCCCACTCGCATCGAGCTGACTCCGTGACGACTTGAGGGTTGTGAACGACTTCCCCGGAACTTCGGGTGAAGGGCAACGCTACCCTGCCTTGCATGCCGGTGAAGAGTCCTCCGGTCCCCCCCTACGGGACGGGGACCCTCGCCGAGGTCATGCCCCAGATCGCGGGACTTCTCAGGGAGCAGTTCCGAGTCAGGACACCCGGCACCATTCCCCTCTTCGACGTCGTCGGGGAGCGGCGCCGTGTCTGCCTGCACCTCGTGGACGGCCTCGGATGGGACTCCGTCGTGGGTCGGTCCGACCGCTGCCCCACTCTGTCGTCACTCGCTGGCCACCCCGCAAGCAAGCGGATCCGCACGGGTCTCCCGTCCACGACCGTGACGAGTCTTGCGTCACTTGGAACCGGCCTTCCGCCCGGAGGCCATGGGCTCGTGGGATACACGATGTACATGCGGTCGGTCGCGACCGTGATGAACACGATCTTGTTCACACGCCACGGCGACTCGCGGGGTGGATCCATGGTCGACCTCGTGGCCCCCGAGACCCTGCAGCCGAACGACACCCAGTTCCAGGTGCTGCAGGCGGCCGGCGTGCCGACCTTCACCGTTGGCGACAAGGCGTACGACGGCTCACCCCTGACGCGGGCAGCACTCCGCGGCACGACCTACGTCGCGTCGAAGGGACCCGAGGAGGCCCCGGACCGGGTTCGCGAGGTGTTCGAACGTTCCGGCGACGCCTTCGTCTTCTCGTATGACGCCCGCCTCGACAGGGTGGGACACATCGCGGGCGTCGATGCCGAGGAGTTCGACGCCACCCTCGAGCAGGCGGACGCTCTCGTCACATCCCTCGTCGAGCGGCTCCCCGGGGACGCGTGTCTCGTCGTGGTCGGTGACCACGGCATGTTGAACGTTCCCGAGGAGGCTCACATCGACCTCCGCGACGAGGGCACCCTGATGGAAGATGTCGTCGCTGTCAGTGGCGAACCGCGTTTTCGTCACCTGCACACCGCCTCCGGGGCCGCAGAGCAGGTTCTCGAGGCATGGCGGGACCGGCTGCACGACACCGCCTGGGTCCGCCTGGGTCGAGACGCCATCAACGAGGGCTGGTTCGGACCGGTCACCTCCGCCACACGACCTCGGATCGGAGATGTGGTCGTCGCCTTCGACGCGCCGGGCGGAGCTTTTCAGTCCGACGTCGACCCCCTTGCCTCCCGCCTCGTCGGCCATCACGGATCCTTCTCGGCAGTCGAGAGCGATGTTCCGTTCCTCGTCCACACTTCATAGGAGATCCATGCCGAGGTCCACCGGGTCCGGCAGCAGGTTCCCTAGTGTTCTCACCCGTGAATGGAGAACTTGTCTGCCTCACCTTGTCGGTCCCGTCGATCCCCGAGATGGAGGACACCTTCGGCCGTCTCGCGTTCGACGTCGCCCCGGACGGCGTCGTTCAAGTGGGAGGGCTGCAAATCCGATCCGCGGAAGCCCCGGACGGCCCACTCGGACTTACGTCGTGGACGTTCCTGGGCAACTACGACGGGAAGGTCCGCTTCGACGGTCGCGCTGCACCACCCACCTACATCACCTCCGAGGCGCCGGAGCCATGGCTCGGGTCCCACCCGAACGGGGTCACCCTGGTGGATCACATCGTGGTGATGGTTCCTGCGCTTGCGGCTTCGGTGGGTGGTTTGGAGGAACACGTCTCGGCAAGCCTCCGGCGCAAGTGCGAGATCCGAGGCCTGCAGGCAGCCTTCATGCGGGCGGGCAGCACGGTGCTGGAGATCATCGGCATGCCCGCCTTGGACGCTCCCCGTCTCTGGGGAATCGCGTTCGGTGTCGACGACATCGCGAAGTGCATCGCGAGCATCCGTGAGCACGGCGGCGAGATCGGCGAGGCACAGCCTGCGATGCAGGGCGGCAGGATCGCCTCGTGCGCTCCTGACGCCGCCTTCGGAGTCAACGTCGCCTTCGTGGAGCCCTCTCAGGAGGAACCTGCACAGCCCGGCTGAGATCTCCAGGTTGCGGGGATCAGGCTTCCCCGGCCTCGACTCGCTCGGCGAGCTCGAAGAGCACCTCGGGTGGGAAGGCGCCGACGAGACGGGTCGTGGCCTCTGACAGCGCCTGGGGATCGCGGGAGTCGAGCGTCACCTTCACCGTGTAGTCGGGATGCCCCAGGACCGGATAGGAACCGACGTCGACACGCCCCGCGTACGCCTCGGCCAACTCGGTGAGAGGGCGCGTCAGTTCACCCTCTCCGATCTTCATGTACGCGACGTTGCTCTCGATCGGTATTGCCTCGATCGTGGTCACGAGGTAGTCGAAGTGGCGCCGGAAGATCTCGGGTATGCCGGGCAGCACGTAGACGTTCTCGACGACGTAGATCGGCCAGTTCCCCCGGACGAACTCGAGCCTGGTCCCGCTCGGGACGACTGCCATCTTCCGCCACGCCTGCCCGCTCTCACCCTCACCGAAGACTGCGGAGACAATTTCGACGAGATCCGGCCTTTCCTCGAGGGGGACGCCGAAGGCCGCAGCAACTCCCTCCATCGTCACGTCGTCGTGCGTGGGCCCGATTCCGCCCGATGTGAAGCAGTGGTCCCGCCGAAGGCGAACGAGGTTCACTGCCTCCGCGATCGCGTCGACATTGTCGGCGACGACGTGCATCTCCAGGAGGTCGATACCATGGCGCCGCAAGCCTGCGACCAGATGGGGGCCGTTCGCGTCCCGGATCTTGCCCGAAAGCAGCTCGTTCCCGATCAAGACGAGACCGGCTGTCTGCGCTTCGCCCACCGGTTCGCTCCCCTCCATCATCACCGGCCGAAGTCTCTCAGGCGCCGCTCCAGAGCAGGCTGTCGATCTGGACCTCGCAAGTCACGTGTCCACCCTCGAGTCCGGGCAACCGCTCCCGCTGCGGGCGGATGCGCTCCTGGACCACCCAGGTCCTCGCGTCGGCAACCGCTGCTGCCAGACACTCGGCCCACCGACTCGCGATCGTCGAGGCACCGACGACCGGTGGGGTGCCGGGGTCCGGAAGTGACGGCTTCAACACGAGATCCTCGCGGTTGTAGGTCGTCCAGGCCAGCAGATCCACTCTGTCGCCATCGGGGTTCGTCGATGCCTCGTCGGCCACGACCCTTGTCCAGGGCATGCAGACGTCGACTGCTCGACGCAACGCTGGAGGCAGTGCGATGTCGCATCTGTCGCCCGTGAGGACGGCGAAGAGCGAGGCGGCTTCGAGCACGCCGGCCCCGAAGGCCCCCAAGAGCGCGACCGCACCGGCCTTCTGCGCCCGTGTGAGGGCCTCCGTCCCCCGTGCCGCTCCGTCGGCCCGGGAGGCCAGGGCGCATGTGTCTGCGACCACCACCCGAACGACGGTGTCCCCGCACTCGAGTCGAGAACCGTCCCAGGCGAGCTCGGCGGGGTCAACGGGAACGAGGGTGACACCACGGTCCGCCGCAGCCCGCGCCGCCCAGTGCGACAGCCGCGCACCAGTGCAGCCACCCTCACCGGTCCCGCCGTACATACCGACGCCGGGAAGCAGATGCAGGGAAGCGGGTTCGAGATCGGCCCCGTTACCCCGATGCGCGACGATCACGACTTCGAGCAGACGCTCGGCGCAAGCCGGCCACGTGACCAGATGGCGCGTTCGGAACGCGTCCATCGCCGCGGACCGGGCGAAGATCCCGGCGAGCGCGTCAGCCGCCAGTGCTTCCAGGGCACCACCTGCCCGGTAGGAGAAGAAGCGCAGTGCCCCACCGGCGCGCAAGCCTCTCAACCTCGCCGGACCGTGGAAGACGGGGACGGTCCCTTTGGGAGCGAGCGGACCCGGAGACCCCTCCAGATCCGAGAGATAACGGTTCCAGAGGACGGAGTCGGACGTGACGAGCCGAACAGCCTGGGACAGGGCTGCGACAACGAACTCTGACAAGGCCCGATCCGCCGCCGCGCTGAAGGGGCTGAGCAGCCGGGGGCGAGCCAAGGGGCAGAGCGGATCGCCGTCGGCCCTCCCGTGCGCCAACTCCCTCTCGAGTCCGGCGCGGGAGTCCGGAAGCTCCTGGAGGAAGGCATCCCAGCCGCGCTCGTAGTCGATCTCGGTGAGAACAGTCATGTGCCAAGGAGAACATCGGCGCCGCCTGGCCTCCCATTGACACCCGATCGGCCAAGAGCAGGCAAGTGAGGCGCCGACGGACCCCGGTAGGCTCACCCGGGTGCAGACGACACCACAGGAACGCGACGTCCTCGAAGACGCACGTCATTACCTCGACCGTGTCACGTCGGTCCTCGGGGAGACAGCCCGGGAGCTGCAGGTCGAAGCGGAGGAGCTGGCGTCGGAGGCGTCCTGGGAGTCCCTGTTCGGGGAGCTGCGAGGCATGCTGTCCGGTGGGAAGCTCGTTCGCCCGACCTTCGTCTACTGGGGTTGGCGTGCCGCCGGCGGCGAACCCGATGGAACCGAGGCACTCGTGAGAGCGGGCGTGGCGATCGAGCTCACGCACGCTTGCGCGCTGGTACACGACGACATCATGGATGCGTCGGAGACGCGCCGTGGACGCCCGGCCTCCCATGTCCGCTTCGCCGGCGAGAAGGGGCACCTCACTGCGGCCGAGTCCGCGCACTACGGGCTCTCTGCAGCGCTTCTCCTCGGTGACCTCGCCCTCGTCACCGCCGACAGGATGTTCATCCGTGGGATCGCCGACGACCCGAATGTCGGACACGATCGTTGGCTCAAGGCCTTCGACATCTTCACGACGATGCGGATCGAGGTGACCGAAGGTCAGTACCTCGACCTGGTGGAGAGCACGCACGACATGACCCGCCCTTCGACTGCCCTCGCGATCGCGTCGATGAAGACCGCTCTCTACACGGTGGAGCGCCCGCTGCTCGTGGGTGCCGCCCTCGCCGGATCGGCCCCGGCGTTGGACCAAGCACTGTCAGGATACGGACGCGAGGTCGGCGTCGCGTTCCAGTTGCGGGACGATCTCCTCGGCGCCTTCGGGGACCCCGAGGTCACGGGCAAGCCGGTCGGTGGGGACTTCCGCGAGGCCAAGTCGACCTATCTGCTCGCGACCAGCATCGCCGAGGGCAACACAGAACAGGCTCGCGCGTTGCGTGCCCTCGTGGGGAACCGGGTGATCGAGGCAGACGAGATCGAGACGATCCAGATGCTGCTTCGCGACACAGGCGGGGAGGCCCGGTGCATCCGAGAGATCGACGAGCGCCTCAGTGCCGGTCTCGCATTCCTCGACGCCGGTATTCCCTCAGACGCCAGGTCTGCACTTCGGTCACTCGCAGAAAAGATGGCTTTTCGCTCCAGGTGAGTCGGACGCGAACAAGAGGGGGAACAGGCATGCCGGCGAGCAGGCCAGCTGCCCCTTTCGGCGAAGCATGACGGGATGGAGCCGCAAGAGCCACCCGAATCGACCGAGTCCCGGTTTGCCGCAGCCAATGAGCCTGAACGTAGGTCGCGTACCCCCGCATGGCAGTGGGTCCTGCTCGGGTGCCTCGTCGCCGTCCTCGCGGGCGTTTTCGTCGCCGGCACCGTGCTCGTGCGCCAAAGAGAGGACGGGCGGATAGCCGATTTCGCCGAGTCCGGCGGCCCGCCGGTACTGGCAGGGCCCACCCTCGACGGCGGCCAGGCGAGCCTCTCGGACAGTGAAGGTGAGCCCGTCCTGGTTGTGTTCTGGGCACACTGGTGCCCGCACTGCAGGGCCGAGATGCCCGTGCTCCAGCGTCTCTACGAGGAAGGCAAGATCGACATGCTCACCGTGACGACCGCCATCGAGCCGGGTACGGGGCCGGCGGGCTACCGGACGCCGGAGGAGTTCGTCGAATCGGTCGGCCTCACAGCCCCCGCTCTTGCCGATCCCACGGGTGAGCACGCCGAGAGCTGGCGCGTCGAAGCCTTCCCGACGCTCTACTTCGTCGATTCCGAGGGTCAGGTGGCAGAGATCATGTCGGGGGAGGTCCCCGCCGAGGATGTCCTGGCGGCCTTCGCGCGGTTGGGCTGAAGTTCCCCAGAATGGGGCTGTCGGGTCGGAGCCTGCGAGGGCGGACCGGGGAGTAACCACTGGTAACAGCTCCCGGGTCGCGCATAGAGTCGGCCCATGCCGACACCGCCTGCGACGAGAGACGCTATCTTGCGTTCCGCACGCGAGGTCTTCACGGAAGTCGGCTACACCGGGGCCTCGCTGCGCAAGATTGCAGCTCGTGCCGGCGTGACCCATGCGGCGATCTATCGCCACTTCGCCGACAAGAGCGACCTCCTCTCCGCCCTTGCCCAGCGCGACTTCGACGAGCTCGTAGCTGAGGTCGGGCGCCGAATCGATGCGGAAGAAGCGGGCCTCGTCCGCCTGCGCTCGCTGATCATCGGCTTCATCGACGTCTGCTGTGCCAACCCGCGTCTCTACGAGTTCCTGTTCCAGATCCTCCCAGGACTGTCACAGAGCCGGCCTGCGTCGGCTGAGACCGCAC
>QWHP01000549.1:878-2647 GCA_021404985.1 Actinobacteria bacterium ATB1 | reverse complement strand
ACGCCGGGTGTGTGGCGCACACACATCCACGAGTCGTCGTTGAGATGCATCCGGACGAGCAGGTAGCCCGGAAAGACCTTCTTGGGGACGACCTTCTTCTTCCCCGCCTTGAACTCGACGACATCCTCCATGGGGATGACTATCTCGAAGATGTCGTTCTCCATGTTCATGGACTCGATGCGGCTCTTGAGGTTGGACTCGACCTGTTTCTCGTGTCCCGCATACGTGTGGACGACGAACCAATCGCCGGGCTTGTCGTACGGGCTGACCTCCGGCACCTCGATCTCGGCAGGCTCGATCTCGGCAGGCTCGATCTCGGCAGGAGCTTCGGCGGGGGCGACCTCGAGCTCTTCGACCGATTCGACGACCGGAGCAGCAGGGGTCGTGTCGACTGCGACCGCCGACCCATCGTCGGCTACCGAGGCGGCGGCTGCGACGTCACCGGATTCGGGAGAGGCCCACGGCGTGGAGTTGCCCTGCAGGAAGTCGCCCGAGTCCTCCGTCATGATCCGTACACCAGGCTCACGAGCCGCTCGATCCCGAAGTCGAGGGCCCAGATGAGTGTCATCATGATCACGATCACGACGATCACGATGATCGAGGACGTCGTCACCTGCTGGCGCGTAGGCCAGAGGACCTTGCGCAGTTCGGCAATGACCTCCTGCGCGAACTGCTTGGGTCCGGTGCGCTTCCTCTGCGTCATCTGCGCGGGGGAAGGTCGCTTCGGCGTCTTGTCCTTCTGATCGGCCCTTCGGTCCTCCCGGGCCTGCATCCTCTTGAGCTGTCGATTCAAAGCTGGGTGTCCTCTTCGCGTCGCAGGGGCGGAGGGATTCGAACCCCCAACCGCCGGTTTTGGAGACCGGTGCTCTGCCGGGTTGAGCTACGCCCCTCTACAGGGCCACATGTCGCCCTCGCGGGGTCGACCACGTGCACGGGGGATCCACGGTGCCGAGGATTCGCCGGTGAGAGGGCACGCGGCTCGCCGCAGTATAGACACACACCCCCGGAATCGACCCCAGACAATCGGGTAGCCGCGGGCCGGGAGCCGAGGGGTCCGCAACGTCAGGCGCCCACACCACCGGCTCGCAATGACCGCAGCCTCTCCTCGAAAGCGAGGCGCTCGCGAAGCGTGCCGGCCGTGCCGGGGGTGCCGGCTCCGTGACGGCGGCGGGCACGCACGACCGTGCCCGGGTCCGTCGGCCTCGGTACCCATCCGCGTCGGAGAAGCACCACACCCACGATCGCGAGAACGACCGTCGCTGCGACCGCGCCCCCTATCAGGAACCAGCGAATGCGCGTACGACTCTCCGGCAGGTCCTCCTCGGCCACGGAGAACACGTACGCCAGGATGTCGTCCACGAGCTCCGACGGTGCCGGAGGGTGCTCGTCCCGCAACTTCACCATCGCGCTCTGGTACCTGTCCGCAGTCTCGCTGTCTCCCTCGTACTCAGGTCCGGCAACGGAGTTGCCGCGATCCGGGAGACGGATGACCTCCGCCCTGCGTCCCGGCCGGCCGGGGGCGCGAAGCCGGTCAAGAAAAGCCATCGGTCTTTCCTCCGATCACGGTCTCGGACGTCTCTCCCTCGGCCTCGAGGGCGCTGCGCAACCTCTTTCTCGCCCGGTGCAATCGGACCTTGGCCGCAGTCACGCTGATCCCGAGCTCCTTCGCTATCGCCTCGTGAGGTAGGCCATACACGTCCTTCATCACGACCACCGCCCTCTGCTGCACGGGCAAGTCCATGAGGTGCCTCTCGAGCACCTCCCTCAGG
>QWHP01000549.1:0-865 GCA_021404985.1 Actinobacteria bacterium ATB1 | reverse complement strand
CGATCGAGTCGAGGCTCTCGGTCTTTTGGCGTCCCTTCTTGCGCAGGAACGTGTAGGCCGCATTCGCCGTTATCCGGTAAAGCCACGTCTCGAGCGCCGCGTCTCCACGAAAACCCGAAAGTGAACGGTGCACCCTCAGATAGGTGTCCTGTAGGACGTCACGCGCGTCGTCTTCGTCACCGAGAAGGCGAAGGGCCAATCCATACATGTCGGAATAGGTGCGCCGGACTATCTCTGCGAAGGCGTCCTGGTCGCCTTCGACAGCCCGCTCGATCAATCCGAAATCGATCCTCTGACCGAGCGCAGGTGCTTCAACTTCTCCTTCGACCACGCCGACTCCCGGCGTGTTTCCGCCCGCCTGCACGGATCCGATTCCAATCTTGGTAGCGGAGGGCGGGTTCGAACCGCCGACACAGCGATTATGAGCCGCTTGCTCTGCCACTGAGCTACTCCGCCGAGTACATGTCGCCCGGAAATCTAGCGGGCCCAGCGACCGAGCCGTCGTGATTCGGGCTTCGCCCTAGCATCCCGGACCATGCGGATGGCACAACTGGGGACGGATGGCCCGACGATCAGCGTTCTCGGACTGGGTGCTTGGGCGATCGGTGGAGGATGGGAGTTCGGCTGGGGACCACAGGACGACGCCGAATCCGTCGCAGCCATCGAGCACGCGGTCGATCTCGGAGTGAACTGGGTCGACACCGCTGCGGCGTACGGCTGGGGTCACTCCGAGGAGGTGGTGGGCAGAGCGCTCCGTGACCACAGCGATGTCATGGTCTTCACCAAGTGCGGCATCCTCCCCGACCCCGGCGGGCAGGGCGTCTCCACCCTCCGGTCCCTGAACCCCGATTCGATCAGGAAGGAG
>QWHP01000079.1 GCA_021404985.1 Actinobacteria bacterium ATB1 | reverse complement strand
CGGGGGAGACACTCATCCTCCTTCCCCCTGAGATCCAATCCCGTGGACGGGCCGGAATCCATGCACGCCTCCGCGCAGACCAGGGGACCGGACCGTGGACGGAGCCGGGGGGCGACCATGAGATTTCTCATGGCAGGGCTCCACTTCTGGCCGAGCTCGAAAGCACCGCCTTGTCATGGGAGCTCGCTCTCGGAGAGCGGGCGCTGACATCTGACGAGATCTCGATGCTCCTCTCCGCGCGTCGCCCCTTGGTCCACCTCGACGGCACCTGGCTTCTGGTCCCCCACGAGTTCCGATCGGAGCTCACGGAACTTCTTTCGGAACCCCCACCGAAACTTGGCCCCGCCGAGGTCGTGGCCGCCGCGCTCGGCGGGCTGCTCGCCCAGCTCGGCGCCGAGTCGGTGCCCGTCACGCTGTCAAGAGACGTCGCCAGGATCGTCGAGCTGATCCGCGGCGACCGGCTCACCGGGGTTGCCGCGCCCGCAGACTTCACCGGAGAGCTCCGTCACTATCAGGAGCGGGGTCTCGAATGGCTTCAGCGGCTGGAAGAACGGCATCTCGGCGGCTGCCTTGCCGACGACATGGGCCTCGGCAAGACAGTTCAGGCGATAGCGCTCTTCCTGGCGAATAGGACTCCGACCCTCGTCGTCTGCCCGACGAGCGTCCTCGGCAACTGGGAGCGGGAACTCCGCAGATTCGCACCTTCGCTACGTCCCCTGCGACACCACGGACCGGAGCGGGCCCGCGATGTCCCCGAGCTCGCTTCCGTCGTCGATGACGGAACCGTGGCCTTCACGACCTATGCGCTGCTCCGACGTGACGTCGCACTCCTGGCCCGGATCCCCTGGGGAAGGGTGGTCCTCGACGAGGCCCAACATGCCAAGAACCCTGCGAGCGAAACGGCACGTGCAGCACGGCAGGTCTCGGAAGGGGCCCGAAGCCGTCTCGCCCTCACGGGTACCCCAGTGGAGAACACGCTCGAAGAGCTCTGGTCCGTCCTCGACTTCACGAACCCGGGGTTGCTCGGTTCCAGATCCGCGTTCAAGCAAAAGTTCGTCATCCCGGTCGAGAACGGCGACGTGGACCTCGCGCACGCCCTGAGGCTTGCGACCGGGCCCTTCGTCCTGCGGCGTAGCAAATCCGATCCGTCGGTCGTGAGTGATCTTCCGCCCAAGCACGAAACCGTCCTCTTCTGCGATCTCACCGAGGAACAGCGCGCGCTCTACACCGCCACTGTGCAGGACGGCATGGCCGGTGTGTCCGCAGCGTCGGGAATCGGCCGACGCGGACTCGTCCTCGCCATGCTCACGCGACTCAAGCAGATCTGCGATCACCCGGCACTTGCGCTGGCCGGTGACGGAGCCGCGCCGTCGACCTCGGGAAAGCTCGAGTTGCTTCTCGACATGGTCGCCGACGTCTCAGCCGCAGGAGACCGCTGCCTGGTCTTCACCCAGTTCGTACAGATGGGTCGCATCCTCGCCGCCGAGCTCGACGCCCCGTTCCTTCACGGTGGGTTGAGCGGCAACGCCCGCGATCGTCTGGTCGACGGTTTCCAGGACGACAGCGGCCCCGCTGCTCTCGTCGTCTCACTCCGAGCAGGGGGACAGGGACTGAACCTCACGGCTGCCAACAGGGTCTTCCACTACGACCGCTGGTGGAACCCCGCGGTCGAGGACCAGGCGTCGGACCGTGCACACCGCATCGGTCAGAGACGTGACGTGTGGGTCCACAAGCTCGTCTGCATGGGCACAGTCGAGGAGAGGATCGACGCCGTCCTCGAACGCAAGCGGTCGCTGGCCGGCGACGTCGTCGCGCACGGAGAGGCGTGGGCGACAGAGCTCGGTGACGAGGAGCTTGCCCGTCTCGTCGAGCTGGAGGCGATGTGAAGGACACAACCCCGTCGTTCTTCGAGTGCGGCCCCGAGCTTCGGTCGGTGAGGACGCTCCGACCCGACGAAGCCGAAGCCGGACCCGATCCCCACGAGGCCCCGGCACTCCGGGGCATCGGGCGTCCCGCGTGCTGGTCCGCCCCGACTCCGCCCGAGTCGCTTCTCTCCGGGATCTACGCGGCTGCGGCCGCACGCGCGCTCGGTGTCCTCACGCGGAGGCCGGTGGATCAGCCCCCCCGGGGTAGGTCGAGCTGATCTCAGTCGGCGCCCAGGACGTGACCGCCGAACTCCTCCAGCCCGTCGAGGAGCTTGGAGAGCTTCCCCTCGTCATCGAAGTCGCCCGAGGACGCGCCGGCGAGGAGCGGCTCGGTCCCGACGATCTGCAAGCCGTGGCCCTCTATGGCGATGCGGCGCGTGGGCCGGTTCGTGAGAAGGCGCATGCGGGTGACGCCGAGGTCTGCGAGGATCTGGGCGCCAATGCCGTAGTCCCGCTCGTCCATGCGCATTCCCGTGGGTCCCGAGGCGGACGGCGTCCCTGCTCCGGCGAGCTGTCTCAACTCCCCTTCGACGCTCAACCCGCGACCCTCGTAACGCCTGAAGTAGAGGAGGACACCTTGACCCTCCTCCGCGATGCGACGCAGCGCGGCGTGAAGCAGGCTGCGCGTGTCGCTCGACCGGAACCCGAAGACGTCCCCTATCAATGCTTCCGAGTGCACGCGCACGAGGACCTCCGGCTCACCGGTGACATCGCCCTTCACGAACGCGAGGTGCTCTGTGCCGTCCAGAACGGTTTCGTAGCCCACACACCTGAACTCCCCCCACGATGTGGGAATGCGGGCCTCGGCCACGCGACGGACGATGCGTTCCGACTGACGGCGGTACCGGATCAGGTCTGCCACGCTGATCAGCTCGAGATCGTGCTCCTGCGCGAAGCGGGTGAGATCGGCGAGGGTGGCCATCGCACCGTCCTCCCCCATGATCTCGCAGACGACCCCGGCGGGCGGAAGCCCGGCCAGCCGGATGAGGTCGATGGCCGCCTCGGCATGACCAGCACGTCTGAGCACACCTCCCTCGGCATAGCGCAACGGGAATATGTGCCCTGGGCGCCTGAAGTCCTCGGGTGCGGATCTCGGATCCACCAATGCGCGCACCGTTGCGGCGCGGTCTGCGGCCGAGATTCCGGTCGAGTTCGACTTGTGGTCGACTGCCACGCAGAACGCCTCGGCGGTCTCGAACGAATCCTGCACCATCAACGGGATCTCGAGCTCCGCAAGCCGTTCGGCCGTGAGGGCGGCACAGACGAGACCGCGGGCGTGCGTAGCCATGAAGTTCACCATCTCGTCCGTCACGAGGGAGGCGGACCCGATCAAAGCCCCCACGTTCTCGCGTCCTGCGTCATCCACGACAATGACGACTCTGCCCTGCGCGATCTGGCCGACGGCGTCTGAAATGGTGGAGAAACTCCTTGCTCGGTCCACCGAGACAGCGTACCGGTCAGTCGGCACGTGCCGACAGGTCGTCCATGACGAGATCGAGGATCTCCGAGGCAACGTCTGCACCGCCTTGGTGCACACGGACCCGGACGCAGAGGGACACCTCGTCGTCGAGACCCACAAGGGAGATCGAAGGGAAGTCGACAGCGGTCGGCCCGTGGAAGACCACGGATTCGCAGCCTGGGAACAGCCCGGCGTCCACTCGCCCGAGATTGTTGACGACCACGCTGCGCTCCAACCTCCCGGTCTCGCTCTCACCACGCCGGCCCAGACCTGCGGGAAGAGCCTCTCTCACCGCCGATGCCCACCACGCGGAATACCGTTCAGGTCCCCGGCTGCGTTCGACCTCCGCGGTGGCCGACGAGGGATCCGGCACGGAACCGAATGCGATCTCGACGTTGCCGACGAAATTTCCTGCAGGAAACCACTTCTCATCCGGTCTCAGATTGACCGGGAGCAGGACCGTCACCGGGGAACCGTCGGGCATGACCTCGCGGCACGCAGCAACGGATGCGGCCACGACGCGACCGGTGAAACCGACGCCGGGCCGCGGGGAGGGCGGAGAGACGCGGGCGATCCTCGCAACGCTCTCCGGTCCAACTGGCCGCACGGCCTCGAGCTCCGCGTGGGGCTCGGCTCCGAAGGACCTGACCTTGCTTGCGAATGCCCCAAGGGCGGAAGGCGTCGCAGCCGCCTGCCAAACCCTGCGCGTGGTCCGACGATGCGCATCCAGCTCGGGTTCCGGGATGGTCTCACCATGAAGTGCCCGGCAGAGGAGTGAGCAGAACCCGACACCGCCCGCCGCGTCGGAGACCGCATGGCGCCACGCGACGAGGATCAAGCTCCCCATTACGGAGACGCGCAGAGGGAAGTCGTCAGCACCGAACATCCTGTCGATGACCCGGGATCTCCACTCGTCCTCGCCTTCGTCGCCCACGGCGTCTATTGCCCCGAGTCGATCCCCCGGTTCCCATCGAAGACGTCTCCCACCTCCGACCATGGTGGAACTGAAACGGGGAGCGGCGCAAAGCGCCTTGCTCACAGCGGCTTCGAGATCTGGCACCTCGGGAGGATCTCCCAGTGTCATCTCGATCGCGGGAACCCAGGGATCCGTGGGCGACGGGCGACGCAAGTACTGCCTGTCCGCAAGCGAGACACTCTGACCGTCGGGAACTCTGATCATCGCCGCCTGCGGAACCATCGTCCCGCTCCGGGGTCCTCCTCGCCGGGTTCGTCGTTGCCGTCCGTAGGCCCAGCCGCGGCTTCGCCTTCCTCCCCGAGCGCCGGGCCGGTAACGGTCGCAACGCCTTCCGGCTCGGCGTCCGCTTCAGGCCCGATCCGTGCTTGGGAGGCCTCGGGGATGGCGGGGGGTGCCACGTCCTCGAGAGGCTCCCCGGGAGTCCCGTCGTCCGGTGCCCGTCCATCCCCTTCCGTCATGGAGGTGATGTCCGGTGATGGAGAGAAAGGATCGAGAACCGACAACAGCAGCGAGAGGCACTCGGCGGAAAGGCGGGCGTGGCGGGCGACGCGTTCCTCGAGACGTCTCCGCGGAACGTCCGTACGCTTGCCCTCGTCGGTCGCGAAGTCGAGGTTCTGCATCGCTCGGGCTACGAGTGCCCGGGCGTCATCGCCACGCTCGACGAGCGTCCGCGCCGGCTCGAGGAACAACTTCCCGACAGAGGGATCGGGCTCCAGCCTCGGGCTCGACGGCGGGTCGACCACGACCTCTCCGGCCGCCACCCGAACCCGCATTCCCGCGCCGGCTGCAAGGAAGCTGACGAGGTCTTCGACCGATACGGGGTGTCCTCCGGGCTCGGGGATCGCGAGGAGCGCGGTCAAGGAACCCAAGGACTCGAGGCGACCCCGGGCAACCTCGACGGCCGCTGCGAAGGCGTCCTCGTCGCGGATCGTACGGCCCTTCGCCAGATCCTGAAGCGCGGCTCTCGCCTCCCCCACGAGCTCTCGGACGGGCCCCAGTATCACCCGGACACGCTTCTCCTGCGTCGGCCGCACGCGGGCAACGATCTCGACCGGAGTGAGGCCCACGGCCTCGGCGTCGTCGGCGATTCGGTCCGCGAGCTCCACGAAACAGGCGTTGGCGGCCAAGCCGAGCCAAAGCCTCGAGATCGTGTCGGGCGTCATCTCGAGGAGAGCCGCGCGGCGGGCCTGTACGAGCGAGCCCTCGAGGTCACCGTCGAGGAAGAGGAGATCGAACCGCACTGCGAGCAGCACCGGGTCGTCCATCTCGTCGGCCGAGATGTCGGGGAGCCCGAGAACCTCGTCTGCGTCTCGGTCGCGCTCTGCCTCGTGCAGCGCCCGTGCCAACGGGGGACGGAGCGGGTCCGGGAGCTTCCCCGCCTTCCATGCTTCCCAGCCGGCCTCCAGGTCACCTCCGGCGATCGAGAGGAGCCGATCGAGCTCGGCGAAACACTCCTTCCAGACAGCAGGGATCGCCGGTACTCGTTCCCGCGCCAGACGGGCCCCGATGGCGTCCCCGTCGGAGAGTTGGGATCTCACTGCCCACGCAACCACGGCAGGGTGGTTCTTCACTCGTCGTAGGAGCCTCCCGTACCTGGGCCCCCGAGCCTCCGTCCCCTCGCGCCTCTCCAGCGAAACCCAAGTGGAGATACCGCTCGCATGTTCGGGAATCTCGATGTCCTCACCGGCCATCCGGCGCACGGCGACCGACAGCACGTCGTCGCCCCCACCCGGGAGAGTCCATTCGGCCCCGGCCGCGAGGTGGACGACACCGAGGCGGTCCGCGACCGTCGTGTCAGGTTCGAGTGCGGGAACCAGGGTAGCCAGGCCCTCCGCCCGGGCCTTGGGTCCTTTCTTGCGATCCGTTCCGGGCGGGGACATACCCGGATCGCCAGAACCGTCTGCAGGCTCGACGATCCATGGTTCGTCCGCACGCCGCTTGCGCTTCTTCGCCGCCGCCTTCTTGGCGGCTTGGCGTTGCAGGTCAGGATCTGGGAGTGGGATGCCGACGCCGTCCACGACATGACGGAGCGCCTTGACGTCCGGATAGGAATGGACAAGCGCCGACCAGGTTCCTTCCCGAACGTCGTCGCCCAAGGACTTGCAGGCGTCGTCGAGGGCGGCCAGGGCATCCCGGTTGTTCGGGTCGAGGTGGACCGCAGCGTAGGCCTGAAGCCGCGAGTAGGCCGCGTCGTCCTCGATCAACGCACGGGCGAGCCACGTTCGCACCTCGGACTCGTAGCGTGGCGGGATGCGCGGCCCCGGCTTCGTGTCCATCGCCCCCCGGACGTCGCCGAGTCGCGAGCTGTTCGCCGCGTCCACGAATGCCGCGGCGAGGTCCTTGGGGTCGAGAATGGGCCCACCCTGGATGCTCTGGATGAGCGCATCGGTGTTGGCAGTCATAGGTCGACGGATCTCCGCTGGGTTCGCTGTCCCGACACTAGTGAGGGCTCCGCCCCAGAACCCACCGAGCTGACGCTCGGACTGCGAGCAAACTCGCAGAGAGGTCTGGATCGGCCGGCCCGCCACCTCGCAGGATCGACCGGGACGGCGGCGATGGAGTTCCGTGGATCTGCGGGAACGCGCGTATCCGCGGAAACGCTCATTCCCTCCTGCTGTCCGGATCGGCTTGTGCGAACTCTCGGACCGACACTCCCGTCGCCAGACAAGTGTCGGCTGAAACCTGCGCTACGGGGCTGCCCGGCCGGCACGCTGCGGACTGCGCGCCGATCACGCACCCCTCTGTTCCAAGTCCCGGTCGACCACCCAGACCATGGCAGCGCCGCCAGCCTGCTCCTCGATGTCTTCTACGTCTTCGATGTCTTCGATGTCTTCGATGTCTTCGATGTCGTAAACCTTGACGCATTCGGGCCGGAACGCAGCTTGGCCCGTGGTCAGATCGAACCTCCAGAAGTGCCCCTGACACACGACAGATATCGTGCCGTCCTTCTCCTCCATCAGGGCGCCTTCGGAGAGAACGAAGCCGCGGTGGGGACAGATGTCCCCGAGGGCGTACAGCCTGCCCTCGACGTTCCAGACGGCAACAGGATTCCCACCGACAGTCGTCCGGACCAACTCGCCCGGTGCAGGACGTTCGACGCGGGCTCGGGTTTGGACTCGGGCCTGGGGTTCGTACACCTCGGCAGTGCTCCGATGAGGGATTCCTGGGTTCCGTCTCGAATCCTACGGTGTGGTCGTGTCCAGGGTGGCCAGATACGACGAGCATTCGATTCTCGACTCCCACTTCAACGGGAGCAAGAACGCGCGCGCCGTGATCGTGGTCGGTGACGAGGGTGTGGGCAAGACCCACCTGGTCGAGGGGTTCGCGACGGACCTCGAGACCTCGGGCGCCGCAATCGTCCTTCGGGCCGAGACGACGGTCGGGTTCGCCCCCCAGTTGTTCGCACCCCTGATCGATCTCGTCCAGGACAATTGGGACCAGATCGAGCGCGCCGGCGCCGGCAACGAAGCGGCTGAGCTCGCAGCGGCCGCCAGAAGACGTCTCAAGGCCCGAGAGATCCTGCACCGCTTCGACGTGTTCGTCGGCAAGCTGTGCCAGGCCAAGCCCGTGGTCCTCGTCGCGGACCACGTATCGGAGGCGCACGAGGCAGTCCTCGATGCGTTCGCCCATGCCCACCGCCGGAACAGGGACAGAGACCTCTGCATCCTCGTGAGCGCACGGCCCGACGACAAAGTGGCCATGGAGTTCCTCGAGCGAACCGACGCATTGGTGCTCCCCTTGGATCCGCTCACGGTCGAGGAGTCACAGGCCCTCGTCGCACAGATTGCCGGGGACACGGCGGATCTCGACCCCGAAGAGGTCGACGACATCGTCGCCCAGGGGAGCGGTAACCCACTGCTCCTTCGCGAGTTGACGATCGCACGCATGTCGGGCAGCGCCGGGGGCACGACCGTCCGCCTACTCCTGACCGCCAAGCTGGACCGGCTCTCACCATCTGCAAGATCCATCCTCGAGGCCGCAGCCTTGGGAGTACGGCCCCTCAGCTACCGATTCTGCGCTTTGCTCACGGGTATCGATCCCGAGACCCCCGTGCCGCTGCATGAACTGCGCGACGCCGGCCTCCTGACGGAGCGCGACGGGCGCCTCGTGTTCCCGAATCCGGTGGTCCCCGAACTCGTCGCCGGGACACTGACGCAAGCCGCAAGGCGTGACACCCACAGGCGGATGGCGGGACTGCTTCGCCTCCTCGGGGCACGGGCGGACGAGGTGGCCCATCACGCCCTTGCAGGATCCAGCATCGGCGACCCCTATGCACCGGTCGCGATCAAGTCGGCCCTCGAAGCCGCCGAGGAGCTCCTCTCGAGGGGCTTCCCTATCGCAGCGCTCGCAATGGTCGATCGCGGCCTGCAGCTCGAACCCGAACCGGCTCTCGAGAACTCACTTCTCACGATCAAGGGGGAGGCCCTCCTGTCGATCGGGGACACGACCGAGGCAGCACGCGTGTTCGAGACGGTCCTTGCCAAGCGCGGTGACAGCAAAGCCCGCATCGGCTTGGCACGCTCCCTTCAACGTGCCGGTCGTCTCACCACCGCCCTGAAGCTCTTCGAGCAATCCTCCGGCCCCGAAGCCGACAGGGGTCGCGCCGAGGTCCTGCTCGGTCTGGGCCGAACATCCGAGGCATGGGAGCTCACCGGGCGGGAACTCGAGAGGGCACGGGCCTCCGGTGACGTCGCGGCGCTGGCCTCGGCATTGGCTGACGCCGCGCTCGTCCAGGCGGTTCGCATGGAACCCGGAGCTGTCGAGCTGGCCACAGCGGCGCTCGACGCGTGGGAACGGGCAGGGGAGGACAGCCTCGACTGGCCGCCTCTCTTCGCGTGCGGTGTGGCATACGAATCCGCGGACCGCTTCGCCGAGTCGCTCACTGCGCTGCGGGCGCTCCGAAACTGGTTGGACTCTCGCGGGCTCATCGACGCCGTTCCCCGCGTCGTTCGAACCGAGACCGTGGCGGCCTTCCTCTCCCTTTCGTGGGGCCGGATGGAGGAGGCGATCGCGGCCGCTGCGGATGTGCGTCGCAATCGCCCAAACCACGAGATGGCACCGATTCGCGCGGCCGCCGCAGCGCTTGCGACCCTGCGCGGGGACGAGATCGGGTTCGTGAGCGCCGTGAACCACGCCCGGCAGGCGCTGTCGAGGCAGGCGACCCCATT
>QWHP01000548.1 GCA_021404985.1 Actinobacteria bacterium ATB1 | reverse complement strand
AACTCGGCTCGCGTGCCGGGTGGCGACCCAGATCGGGGCGGACGCGATCGTCGTTCCCACCAAGACCGGCTTCACGGCACGCCAGGTCGCGAGGTGGAGGCCAGCGGTGCCCATCATCGCCCTCGCGTCGCATCCCTCGGTGCGTAGGCGGCTCTCGTTGACCTGGGGCATCACGGCGCTCTCGACGCCCTGGTTCGGCTCGGGCGCCGAGGCCGTCTTCTGGAACTTCACCGACCCGGTGCGCAGATCCGGACTCCTGGCCCCCGGCGCCAAGATCGTGCTGACTGCCGGCTGGCCCCTCGGCACAGGGGGGATAACGAACACCGTCCACATCGCGACGCTGTAGGAGTCGGGCCGTCACCGGCCGAGCCGGCGCTCGGCCTCGTCCTCGTCGACGACCTCGAGTCCGGCCCGCCGCAGCGCAGCGGCCGTCACGCCGGCACCCCCAGGCGCCATCGTCCGTGAGTGCGTACCGTCGTAGACACCGCGAGGACCGCAGGACGGACTGCGTGACTTGAGGACGGCGAACTCCGCGCCGGTCTCGAGGGCAAGCTCGACCGCCCTCCGTGCACCGAGACGGTATCGGTCCGTCACATCCAGGCCGTCCAGGGTCCCGACACGTCTCGTCCCGTCGAGCACGCCCTCACCGTCGCCGGCCTCGATCTCCGCCCGGGGTCTGGGGACCCCGAGGCCGCCGGCGACCTCCGGACAGACCGGCACGACAGCCCGCCCGTCGAGCTTCGCGGCGAGACCGAATCGGGTTTCGTTCCCGCCCCGGTACGTGCAGTCGACCCCGAGCAGGCAGGCGGAGATCAGGATTGGTGCCGCCACGTCCCCGGTCCCTGCCATGTCCCCACGGTACCGCTTCACAAACCAGGGGGGGCCACGTAGTTTCGACCCAGTCACGGCATGTTCGGTGAGCCACCAGGCGAACGCCGCGAGCAGCAGGTCACGGGTCCCGGGGGCACAGCCCCCAGACTGGGGGACGGACGGGGGCATGGCTCGCACAACCGAAGCGACCAAGGACGGTCTCCAACGGTATCTCGACGAGATCGGCAGGGTTGCGCTCCTGCGGCCCTCCGAGGAGATCGCCCTGGCGCGAACGATCGAAAGTGGGTTCCTCGCCGAAGCCGAGCTCGACCGCATGCACGCGAACGCGGGTCGCGTGAACTCCAAGCGTCGAGATGGAGTTGCGCCGGACCGCGCGCGACGGGCTAGTGGCAAGAAGGCGCTTCATCGAGGCGAACCTCCGGCTGGTCGTGTCGATAGCGAAACGGCATTCGCGCTCCGGCATACCCCTCCTCGATCTCATCCAGGAAGGGAATCTGGGTCTGATCAGGGCGGTCGAGAAGTTCGACTACCGGAAGGGCTTCAAGTTCTCGACGTACGCGAGCTGGTGGATACGCCAGGCCATAGCCCGGGCGATCGCCGACAAGGGACGAACCATCCGTCTGCCGGTGCACGTCGTCGAGTCCCTGACACAGGTGGCACGAGCCCGCAACGATGTGGTGAAGCGCTCCCGTGAGGAGCCGAGCACCGACGACCTCGTGGACGCAACCGGCCTGAGCGCAGAACGGGTCCGTGACGTTCTCGGGCTCTCGGTGCAGACCGTATCGCTCAGCCTTCCGATCGGCGACGACGCCACCATCCTCGAGGACTTCCTCGCCGACGAGGACGCACCAAGCCCGCACGACCTCGCCGAGCGTCGCGCGCAGATCCACGTCCTCCGACGGGGTATCCGCTCGCTGACAGACAGGGAGCGCGAGGTCGTGGAGCGGCGCTT
>QWHP01000547.1 GCA_021404985.1 Actinobacteria bacterium ATB1 | reverse complement strand
CAGCCATATACACGGGCTGGCGAACGGGCTGCTGGTTGGGCAAGATCCACGCGGCGTGCGCGGCCTGTGGCAGAAGATGAATGATGAGGCGTTCAAGTCCGGCAACCGGCTCCTCGAGATGAACACTCTCCGGCACATTGGTGCCAGGGCGCATCCGACCGCACGCTTCGAGATCGACTCGGTGGAGCCCCTCGAGGACGCCCCGGTGACGAGGGTGCGAGTCCGGGGATTCATGCGATTCCACGGTACGACGCGCGAGATCGAGGCCGACCCTACGGTGACGACGGAGGACGGCATCGTCACGATCTCCGGGGACTGGACGCTTCGCCAGAGCGACTTCGGGCTGAATCCACCCCGGCTGGCGATACTCAAGGTCGACGACGACATCGAGGTCGAATTCCGCCTCGTGGCGCGAATGGAGGAGACATGAGACGGGCAAGTGCAGCAGGACTGTGCATGGCGTTGGCCCTCTCGGCCTGCCAGTTCAGCTTGGGCGGCGACGACAAGGGCGATGGCGGCGGGGACAAGGCGCAGCCCCCGGACGAGGTCAGGAAGAACAGCGTCGACGTGGCAGCACTCTGGTTCGCGCAGGATCCCTCGGGCACAGCGTCGGGAGGGACGAGTCCCGTCGAGATCACAGTCGAGCCGAGCGAGGACGACGAGTTCAAGATCGCGTTCGTCGAAGACGAGGTCCTCGGGTCGGGCGACCAGTGGCGGGCGTCGCAGTGGACGGGCTCGGCCGTGGCCCTCATGGCCACGGGCACCAACCCCGAGGACGTGGCGATCGAGTTCGCCGTGGACGGGCGCATTGACGGCCCGAGCGCCGGTGCCCTCATGACCGTCGGCGTCGCAGCCGCACTCAACGGGGACAAGATCGATCCAGACGTGACGATGACGGGAACGATCAACCCCGACGGTTCGATCGGTCCTGTCGGCGGTATCCCGCAGAAGGTCCAGGGCGCGGCCGAGGCCGGGAAGAAGACAGTACTCATCCCCGTGGGCAAGCGCGAGTCGGAGGACAAGGCCACGGGACAGATGGTGGACGTCGTGGCGCTGGGCGAAGACCTCGACGTCGAGGTCCGCGAAGTCGCCAACGTCTTCGACGCCTACGAGGAGTTCATGGGAGAGGAGATGACAGCCCTTCCTGAGCCCGTGAAGAACGTGAGACTGGAGGACGAGATCTCCTCTCGTCTCGAGGGGGTCACCGAGAACTGGCTCGACATCTACGCAGGGCTCGCCACGATGGGTGGTCAGCTCGACCCCACGTTGAAGGCCCAGCAGGGTCTCGACCAGGTCGAGCAGGTGGCCGCCGACTACGCGGGACTCGCAGAGGATCAACTCGACGACGGTCTTCCTGCGGCAGCGTTCGATGCCGCCATGTACGCCGCGTTCCTCCAGCTGCGTGTCGACCTCGTCGGCTCGGGGCTCGGCATCCTCGCGACCGAGGGCGTCGACGCACTAAAGGCCTTCCTCGAGGAGAACTCGACTGTCGACGAGGACCTCGAGTTCAGCCTCGAGGAGTTGCTCGAGAAGAAGCCCGACAACGTGTCCGACGTCGCCGCCCTCGCGAACTCGTACGCCTTCGCCGTGGACGGCCTGGGAGTCGCCAAGACGGCCGAACAGGTCCTCTCCACCGAGAACGTCTCCGTCGACGACGTCGCCGAGGCGATCGGCCTCCAGGCACAGTCGATCACGTTTGCCGCCGTCTCAGAGGACATGCTCGACATCGGCCTCGGACTGGACAGCCGCTCGCTGAGCGAGTCCGTCGACCCCGAGAAGATCGCCGAC
>QWHP01000078.1 GCA_021404985.1 Actinobacteria bacterium ATB1 | reverse complement strand
ATCGGAGCGGCCGCCGGTGACCTGGCCAGACGGCGCCCCCGAGCCACCATCGGGTGAAGGTCTCGACCTGCGGCTCCCCAACAGCGCCGACATCGAGGACATCGTCGAGATCTGCCGCGACCCGGAAGTCCAAGCCTGGACGACCATCCCCGAGAACTACACGCCGGAGGACGCCGAGGCCTGGATCCGCCACGCGGCCCAGGGGTGGAACACCTGCCACGAGTTCGGCTTCGTCGGTGTCGACGAGAGCACCCGTCTCATCGTGGGGACCGTCGGTGTCCGATCCACACGTCCCGACAGGCGGATAGCCGACATCGGCTACACGGTGAGTCCCCGAGAACGAGGCCGCGGGATCGCACCCCGGATGGTCCACCTGGTCCGAACCTGGACCCTGGGAGTCTGGCCCGTGGAGCGCTTCCAGATCCACGTCTACGTCGGCAACACGCCTTCGGAACGGGTTGCCGAGAAGTGCGGTTTCCGGCGGGAGGGCGTGCTGCGTCGATTCGGCGACCAGAGAGGCAGGCTGCGCGACGCCGTCATGTTCTCCTGGTTGCCCGACGAGACCTCACGAAACCTGACGAGACCTGACGAAGCCTGACGCCCCGGGCCCCCGTCCGATTCGAGCAGGAATGCGCCTTGGAGCGGTCGAAGTTGCCGTCTCGACACCACCGCCACAGACCGGCGACCGCCCGAGGCCCCCCGGCCGCCGCCCTACTTGCGCCACGAACAGGACTTCCAGGTGACGCTGACCTCCGATCGGCATACGTCTGCGCCCACGCCTGCAGAGGGACCTGCAGACGGTGGCGGCCTCGTTGCCCCGGAGCAGAGGACGTCTCGCATCCGTACGCTTTCGGGGCTTGCGCTCCTCGTCGCGTTCGGAGCCGCCGTCTTCTTCCTTCCGAGGGACGTCGACCTGCTCCAGTTCTCCTCCTTCACGTTCTTCGTCTTCTACGCGCTCGTCCTTGCCGTGTTCTGGCTCCTGCCGGGGAAGTGGCGCTGGATGTTCGTCCTCGCGGCGAGCTACGTCTTCTATGCCACGGTCGGCTACGACCTGCTGCTGCTCATGGTGCTCTGCACGCTGGTCAGCTTCGGTCTTGCCCTCGCGATCGGGTCCGCCGAGTCAGAGACGCGTCGCAAGGTCCTGCTGGCGATCGCGATCGCCTTCCAGCTCGGGGTCCTCGTCGCTTTCAAGTACGTCGATTTCGGACTCTCGTCGCTGGAGTCTTCCCTCGGCTTCCTCGGGATCGAGTGGGACCTTCCCGTCCTCGCATGGATCCTCCCCCTCGGCCTGTCCTTCTACACGTTCATGATCATCGGGTACCTCATGGACGTCTTCCGGCGGGACGTCGAGCCCGAGACGAACCTGTTCCACTACGCGCTCTTCGTCTCGTTCTTTCCGCACATCGTTGCCGGCCCGATCGACCGCGCACCCAAGTTCCTCCCGCAACTCGGTGAGCCACCGCAGTTCACGTACTCCCGGTTCACCTCGGGCCTCAAACAGATGCTCTGGGGCCTGTTCAAGAAGGCCGTGATCGCGGACCGTCTCGCGCTCGCTACGTCGGTCATGTTCGCGGCGCCCGAACAGTACCGTGGGCTCTTCGCACTCTTTGCCATCTACGGCTACTCGATCCAGATCTACGCGGACTTCAGCGGCTACACCGACATGGCTCTCGGGGCGGCACGGACGCTGGGGCTCGACCTGCAGAAGAACTTCGAGCGTCCGTACTTCGCGACGACGATCCAGGACTTCTGGAGGCGCTGGCACATCTCGCTCACGAGCTGGATGCGCGACTACCTGTACGTTCCCCTCGGCGGGAACCGTCGCGGTCCGCTGCGAGGCGACATCAACATCATGGCCGTGTTCCTGTTGAGCGGCCTCTGGCACGGCTCCACGTGGAATTTCGTGATCTGGGGCGCGCTCCACGGCGTCTATCAGCTTGTCGGGAAGCACACACGTGCCTGGCGAACACGCTTCAACGATTCGATCGGACTCTCGGCCCGCCCCCGTCTGCACAAGTTCGTGCAGATCTTCACAACGTTCAACCTGGTCGCGATCGCCTGGGTCTTCTTCAACGCCCCGGACTTCGGTTCGGCTGTCACGCTCATCGGGAACGTGTTCCGGTCCGGTATCAGCAATCCGGAGGTCGGGTGGCGATTCGGGGACCCCTTCTTCGCAAGCGTCGGAATCATCATCATGTTCACAGCCGAGTACTACGAGAGGAAGCGGGGGAGCCTCGTGAACGTGGTGAACCGGCGACCGCAGTGGCAACGGTGGCTGACGTACTCGCTGCTGCTCTGGATCGTGGTCGTCTTCGGCAAGTTCGGCGGACAGGAGTTCATCTACTTTGCCTTCTGATGTTGTCTCCGAGGTGTCCCGCGGACCGGACGGATCCGGTCCGGACGTGGAGGATCGTGCAGCCGTCTCGCGGCTGAACCGGCGTGGGATGGCGAAGTTCGCCCTGTTCGTGGTCGTGAACGCGATCGGCCTGGTCCTCGCGGTGGCGTTGGCGGCGAAGCTGGGAGAGCGGAACAGGTTTCCCGTGGGGAAGTCGGAGTCGGTGCTCCTGACCATCCCCGAGGACACCCACTACGACGTGCTGATCGTGGGTCCGTCGCATGCCCAGGAGTTCTCGTGGTCCGGGAACCACGAGCGGGTCGAGGAGATCCTCGGGGCGGACGTCGCGAACCTATCGAGCGAGGGGACGGGGCCCGTTCCCGTCGACATCTTCTGGAAGATCTGGCGGGAGAGGGGGAACACGGCGGACACCGTCCTCTACGTCGCCCATCCGTTCGCGTTCTATTCGAGTCGCTTCAACGAGGACAACCGCTTCACCGGGAAGGAACCGATCGATCCGACGATGCTGTCCGAAATGATCGACCGCGGCTTCGGAACCGACAACGTCATGTTCTACATCCAGTCCAAGTTCAATCCCGTTTGGGTGGTCGGCAAGCCGAGGGCGGACAACGGCGAGCTCGAGGTGGGTTCGGAACCGATCGAGCCCGATCTGCTCAAGGCGGCTGTCGGACGTCTCTATCCGGACGGCATTGACAACGATGCGTTCGAGAAGTACGCCGCGGTGTTCGACGACACAGTCCGTGAGATGCGCGACGCCGGAATGCGGGTGGTGATCATGATCCCCCCGACCCTCATGGGGGAACCCGAGGGCATCGAGGCCGCCACGGAGCATTTCGAGGAGCTCGCCCGATCTGACGACGGGATCACGTTCCTCGACCTGACGGGCGCGATCGAGGACCACTCCGAGTTCCTTGACCTGAGCCACCTCAACACGGCCGGGGTCGTCCACCTCACTCGCGAGTTCCTCGTGCCCGCCTTGGAGTCCAAGGCTCGGGAGTAGGGGCGGAACCGGTCACCTCGGGCAAGCACGGGAATTCGTTTCCGCTGATGGGCCTCATCCAAAAGCTCGATCCGGCCCTGGGCTCACGCATTCGCGGCCTGCTTGCCGACCTCACCCGCGGTCTCGTCGGGTTCACGCCCTGAGAGGGCAGCTCAGCGAATCGGGCGAGTTCAGGAACCCGCGTAGTGCCACCAGCAGCCTTCCCCTCTCAGGGTCACTTTCTCGCCCGCACTCAGAGTCGAGCTCCCGTCGGTGTCTCGCTCCCGTCGGTGTCTCGCTCCCGTCGGTGTCTCGCTCCCGCACACATCCGCTCGACACGTCCACGGCACGCCAGGGCACCCGACCCCCTCTGCCTGCCAAGGCCCCGGCGAGATGTCGGTTCCCACCGTGTACGTTCCGGACGCGTGGTCGGCAACACGCGACGGCGTGTGCACCGAGCTTTGCGCGCCCTCCCGAGCGAGACGGACGAGGACGTCCCGCTCGCTCTTCAGGCGGTCTCCCTCGGACCGGAGCTCTCGGAGCTTGCGCTGCTCCGCCTACAGTTTCCTTGCGGCCTCGTCGCATTCGTCGCTGAAACGGGCCGTGGCCACCGACGCCCCAACGACTGGCATGGCGAGCAGGACTCAGAAGACGAGCAGAACTCCGAAGACGAGCAGAACAGCCATCGCCTCGAAGGGCCAGCGACGCGTCGTTGACAGGCCGTCCGTCGTCACCCGGATACGGCGCGGTCCGCGCCGTGTGGCGGCTCCCACGTCCTCGGCGGAATCCACTCCGGTACCTCCCCGCTTTCCGAAATGGGCGTGGACGGCGAGACCCCTCGCCAGGCCGCGGCTTACGGCGGGCAGATACCCTAGCAAGCCGAGGTGACACAAGTGTCGCCGGGCAACTTCGCCTGCCGAGGATGGAGCGGGGCGCCTCAGACCCGATCGATCTTGTGGGCAACGTAGTGACGGGCCGCAGAGGCTTCCAAGAGGGATTCCATACATGGCGGCAGGTCGTTGAGCACGAGCTTGGCAGCCCGCCTCTCCGTCAGCACGACGCGCACGAGTTCGTCACAGAACTCGCTGTCGGGCACGGGCGGCACATCCGGTCCCTCGAGCACGACCAGGCAGTCGCAGGCGACCTCCGGCACGTTCGCGCAGAGTCGGCGCGCGTGACCCCTGGCGCCCAGCCACTTGGGCAATCGGATCACGACCAGCTTCTTGTGCCTCACGCCACCCTTTCAATCGGAGCCTCGATCCCGCTTCTGAACCTGCCCCACGGCCCGGCTGGCGACCAGTCCCGACGTCGGAGCCCTCGGGTAACCTGCGGCTCGGCTAGCGCGCTGCCTGCCGGGTCGCCGTCGCATCCGGAGCCCGGGAGGCACCGAATGTCAGGCATCGACGGAGGCGAGGTCCTGGTCCGGGCGATGCAGGCCGAGGGGATCGAGGCCATCTTCTCCATCTCCGACATCAGCCAGAGCCCGATGCCGCAAAGCGTGGAGGAGAGCGGCATGACACATGTAGGACCCCGCCACGAGTGCCGCGGCTCACATGGCGGACGCCTGGGCCCGCGTGACGGGCCGCATGGCCGCCGTGGACGCTGCTGCCGGACCCCGTGTCGCCAACCTCGTGCCCAGCCTCATGTGCGCCTGGAAGGAGGGCGTGCCGATGCTGGCTATCGGCACGCAGCGTGTGTGTCGTTCCATCCATGCCGTGCGCAACGGTTGTTTCCAGTACGGTCCCCAACTCGGGCTCGTGGGACCGATCACGAAGTTCTCGGGCTGCCTCGAGGAGGTGCGAAACATTCCGGAGTTTGTCCGCGCTGCCTGCCGGGCGGCGCTCGACGGCCGTCCCCGACCCTCATACCTCGACATACCCGCCGACGTCCTGCGCGAGGAGATCGCCGAGGACGAAGCCGGTATCCAGGACGCCTCCCTCCACCGCTTCGCGCCCACCGCCCCGGATCCCGCGCTTGTCGAGGCAGCCGCCGAACTCCTGGTCCGCGCCGAGTCTCCATTGATCCTCGCGGGGCACGGCACACAGTGGTCCGAAGCCACAGGGGAACTGGTCGCGCTGGCCGAGCACCTGGGAGCCGTGGTCATGACGATCGCCGGGACCCGCGGTGTCTTCCACGAAGACCATCCGCTCTCGATCGGCATGGGGTTCCCCTGGGGCTCGCCGGTGTATCTCGAGTCCGACGTGATCCTCGCAGTGGGCATACAGATCGGCGAGACCATGCAGTTCCTCATGCCGCCGGGTTGGGCCGGACCCGAGAGGCAGAAGCTGATCCACCTCGACATCGACGCCGCCAACATCGGTGTCAACCGCCGGACGGACGTCGGGCTCCTCGGGGACGCCAGGGCCGGTCTCAGCGCACTCCTCGCAGCCGTCGCCGCCAAGGCGCCACGCCGGGAACCGGCCGCAGCGGCCGCCGGCTACGCCCGCGACTACCAGCAGCTCAAGCGCGGCCTGGTCGGGAGCTACCGGACGATCGACTCGGCTCCCGTGCATCCGGGCAGGCTCGCGGCCGAGCTCGTCGACTTCCTGCCCGAGGATTCCGTCGTCTGCATCGACGGCGGCAACACGGGCCTCTGGGCTCACCTCTCGCTCACGTTCCGCCGGCCTCGCTCGCTGCTCTGGACCGGCCACTTCGGCCATCTGGGTACGGGACTGCCCTAGGCGATCGGCACCAAACTCGCCCGGCCGGACCGACCGGTTTCCTCTTCACGGGTGACGGCGCCTTCGGCTTCAACCTCCAGGAGCTCGAGACGGCCGCGCTCATAGGTGCAAATGTCGTGGTCGTCGTGAACTGCGACTCGGCCTGGGGCATGGAGGTCGTCCACATGCGGAAGGTGGCCGGCACGACGATGGGGGTCGACCTGGCACCGGTCCGCTACGACGAAGTCGCCCGGGGGCTGGGCTGCCAAGATGAGTACGTCGAGAGGGCAGGCGACCTGCGTGCGGCGCTCGAGCGCGCACTCTCGTCCGAACGGCCCAGTGTCGTGCACGTGGCCGTCAACCCCGAGGAGAACACGAACCCGCCCGGACTCGACGACTTTCACGTCCATGTATGAAGCGGAGAACACGTGAGCAGGCTCTTCGTCACGGGTGGCTCGGGCTTCATCGGCCGGGCCGTCGCCCGGCGCTTCCGTGCGGACGGCTGGGAGACCTGCGGGGTCGACGTCGACGCCGACCCTGATCTCGACGTGGTCGTCGGCGACGTCAGCCGGCCCGGCGCCTGGCAGGAGGGAATGCAGGGCGTAGACGTCGTCGTGCACACTGCAGCTCTCGTGTCGAACACGGCGACGCTCGACGCCGCCTGGAGCGTGAACGTTTGCGGTACCCGCAACTTGCTGGATGCCGCAGCCGAGGCCGGAGTCGGCCGCTGCGTCGTCTTCTCCTCGTGTGCGCTCTACTCGTCCCACAGGGAGGGGTTCGTCGACGAGAACCGGCCTGTACGCACCTCCGGCGATCCCTACGGCGACACGAAGATCGCCGCCGAACAAGTGTGTCTGCAGATGCACGCCGAGGGTCGGGCCGACGTGACGATCCTGCGTCCCGGCAGCGTCTACGGCCCCGAGTCGGGCCCTTGGACGATCCTGCCGATACAGATGCTGAGGGCGGGAAAGGTCGTACTGCCGGCCCGAGGCGAGGGCGTCTTCGTGAAGATCTACGTCGGCGATCTCGTCGAGCTCGTGCGTCTCGCCGCCGGGTCGGACGCTGCCTCCGGGCAGGTCTTCAACGCCGACCGACGGCGCGAGTGTCTCGACACGTGAGTTCTTCGGCCACTACTGCCGGATGCTCGGCATCGGACCGCCGCGAACCGCCCCGACTCCCGTGGCTGTCGCTCTCGCCGGCGTGGTCGGAAGGAGCCTGCGCTCTCGGCCGGCCGAGCGAGGCGACGTCCGCGAGCATGCGCATGCTGGCCGGCACGGGCACGATCTCGAGCGAGAAGGCAACGCGTGTGCTGGGCTGGACCCCCTCAGTCGACCTCGACGAGGGCATGGCGCGCACGGAGGGTTGGCTGCGCAAAGCCGGCTACCTCGACGGCTGACCCGAGTTCGGCGGCGTACGGACGGCGACACCTGTGCACGTCACCGCCTGCCCGCGGCGCACGAACCGGGGGTACAGCTGGGAAGTCCCGGGCAACGACGCGTTCAGTCCGCAGGCGTCGGCGTCGTCAGGCCTCTGCAGTCGACGCAGTAGCTGGACACGGTCTGCATGACCCTGTCTCCCTCGGGGCCGAGCATTCCGCTGAACCGGGCGAGGAGCCGCTTGGGTGCGATCACCTCGCCGCAGCGGACGCAGCGGGAGACCTCCTCCCTGAAGAGAATCCTGCGGCCGCTTTGCATGACAGCGACGTCGCTGACCCGTTCCAACCTGATCGCCCCACCTGCGAACTCGGGACACCGCGGCAGGCACTGGGCGCACGCCGAGCACAGGGAGGCGTCGAAGCTGACCGTGAGGTCCTCTCCGGCCGTCTCGAAGGCGAGCGCCCCGGTGGGACAGCTCTGGGCACACATCGTGCAGGCCGTGCAAGAAGCGGTCCCGATGTGGACGAGACCGACCGGCGACGCGGGATGGTCGACACGGACGGTTGCCGGTGCCGCGGTCGTCTCGGCCAGCGAGAGGAGGACCGCGGACGCGGAGCCGGCTTCGAAGATGTTCTCCACGGGCGCGAGGTCCAAGGCGCCGCCCGGGGCGCTGTCGGTCCGGGAACGGACGAGTTCCGGGGGCAGCCCGACCTCGGCGAGGAAGTCCCGGCAGAAGGCCAACGTCCGCTCCACGCGGGCGTCGTTCCCCAGAGGGCAACCCGAATCCCCGCACGGTCGGATCGCCACCGCCCCGGCTCCCAGCAGCAGCGGCGCCAAGAGCCAGTCGGGACGCAGCATGCCGGTGCATGGAACGTCAACGGGGCACCAGCCCGGATCCGTCTCAGGGCGTGTAGCCCGACTGCAGCGCCAGACGATGCCGCGCTCCTCCGGGGGGCCGACCCCGGAGTCCAGGAGGGCGGACATCTGGGCGCGTAGCTGGAGTGGCGTGACCGCTGGGTTCCGCAGGGAGCTGGTCGGGCAGGCCGTCACGCACAGCCCGCAGGGCTCACACGACGACGCGTCGTGTGTGACCACGCCCCTCGACCACGTGAGAGCCCCCTGCGGGCACGTGTCCACACAGGCATGACAGCCGACTCCCGCCGCGCAGGTGCCCTGGTCGACGTCCGGAACTGCCGCATAGGCGTGCTCGGAGAAGGAGAAGAGAGAACGCCGGCTGACGGCCCTGGGCAGGGTGATCTTGGCATGAGCCGGTGTGCTGCCCCCGAAGGCGCAGGCGCGGGCGACGGAGGCAGCCACGAGCAGCGACGACCGGGCCGGGTCCCCGGCCGCGTCGCTCACGTCGACGAGCTCGACACCGAGCGCGTCCAAGCCGAGCCTGCGTGCCTGGGCCTGGATCGCCCCGACCGAGTGTTCGCCCGGGCAGACACCGACGACGAGACGTTCCGGTCGTTTGGCCGTCTGGACGATCGACCTGGGCTTGCGACAGAGACCGGGGACGACCTGCAGGTCCAGCTCGACCTGGGACAGCGCCGTGCACCGTTCCCAGTCGTCGGGCACGATCTCTGGCATGCGGTCGCCGCAGAGCAGGACCGAGACCCTCATGGGACTGCCTCCACGCGGCCCGCACGCACAACCACCCGAAGCAGCTCCCGATCGTGATACAAGAAGGCGTCCGCAGTCTCCGTCAGGCACGCGTAGAACGGCTGGCGTGTCTGCTCGGAGACATGGCGGGCGAAGACCCCGAACCATCGCCCGAGATGCTCTTCCAAGATGTCGAGTTCCGCCTCCTGCAGGCGGGCGACGTCGGCGAGCGCTCCGTCACACCAGGCGGCGTGTTCGTCGCGACACAGCTCCGAGAGGACCTCCAGCTCGGTGGCCGCGTGGTCGTGGGTCCTTGCGTTCCCTGGCACCAGAGTCAGACCCAGGCTGCGGAACTTGCGCTCGAGTGACCCCACGATCACCGCCGGGTCGCCGTGACGCGGCTTGCCCAGGTAGTGGGATTCGTAGGGGGGACAGGGTGTGGGCCCGGGGCCGACGACGAAGAGACGGACGTACTCCGCTTCCAGGTCACCGACCGGTGGCAGGTCGCCGATCACACTCAGGAGCCGTGCCCACGGAGTCGCGAAGGCGAAGTGCTCGATGCCCGAGGCGTCCAAGATCTCTGCCGCGGCCACTAAGGCTCGGACCCGGTCCTC
>QWHP01000077.1 GCA_021404985.1 Actinobacteria bacterium ATB1 | reverse complement strand
CGAGATCTGGCGGGGGGACTTGCGCCCCAGGGGCGCCGGGGGAAGCAACCCGGCAGTGGTGTTCCGATGGGCGAACGTGTCGGTGAACGCCACCGACGACGTGGGCGTCGCCGGCGTGACGTTCCAGGTGAACGGTCGTACCGTCCCGGCCGGTCGGGTGCAAGTGACGGGTTCGACCTTTGGCTTCCGCTACGTGCCCAGCAGGCAGGGAGCGCGGGACACTCTGTCAGCCACCGCCACCGACGCTGCCGGCAACGCCACAACGACGCAGGTCACGATCCTCGGTTTCCGCTGAGCCTTTTCGCCGGCACCGCCTGTGGAGGGAGTGGCGCCCCATCCCCAGGCCATGGGCGAGCCTGCGCAGCGTCCGACGGGCGCGGGAGTTGGGGGCATGGAACACATCCTCATAAGATGACGAACTCATCAGATAATCCACCGCGCCTCGGTTGGGCCGGAACCCTCCGATGCGTCCTTGCTTGGAGGATGCGTGGCTGCACACACATCGAACCAGAAGTTGATCTCATGGGTGGAGGAGTGGGCTGGGCTGCTCAATCCTGACCGGGTGCACTGGTGCGACGGCTCGGAGGAGGAGAAGACCTGGCTCAATGAGCTCCTCGTTGCCTCGGGTACCTTCAGGAGGCTGAACTACGATAGACGGCCGTCGAGCTACCTGGCCCTGTCCGACCCCGGAGACGTCGCCCGCGTGGAGGACCGGACCTTCATCTGCTCCGAGGCCGAGATCGATGCCGGTCCCACGAACAACTGGCGAGATCCTGCCGAGATGCGAGATGAGCTGCGCCGGCTCTATGCGGGCTCGATGGAGGGCCGGACTCTCTTCGTTGTGCCTTTCTCGATGGGGCCGCTCGGATCGCCGATCGCACACATCGGTGTGCAATTGACGGACTCGGCCTACGTCGCGGTGAACATGCGCATCATGACCCGTATGGGCCAGCCCACTCTCGATGTCCTGGGCGAAGACGGTGACTTCGTGCCCTGCGTCCATTCCGTGGGAGCACCTCTCGCTCCAGGTTCGCATGACGTCGCTTGGCCGTGCGACGCGGAGAACAAGTACATCGTTCACTTCCCCGAGACCCGGGAGATCTGGTCCTACGGGTCCGGCTACGGCGGCAACGCCCTTCTCGGCAAGAAGTGTTTCGCGTTGCGGATTGCATCGACGATGGCACGTGACAACGGGTGGCTTGCTGAGCACATGTTGATTCTCGGTATTACGTCCCCCGAAGGCGAGAAGAGCTATGTCGCAGCAGCGTTCCCGTCCGCCTGCGGCAAGACCAACATGGCGATGATGATTCCGACCCTCCCGGGCTGGAAGGTGGAGACCATCGGTGACGACATCGCCTGGATGAAGTTCGGCGACGACGGCCGGCTCCACGCGATCAATCCGGAAGCCGGATTCTTCGGTGTCGCTCCGGGCACGAACGAGGAAACCAACCCCAACGCGATGCACACTCTGGACAAGGGTGTCATCTTCACGAACTGTGCGATGGACGACGACGGGAACGTCTGGTGGGAGGAGATGACCAAAGAACCACCGGCCCATCTCATCGACTGGCAGGGGCACGACTGGCACCCCGATCGCGGGACACCTGCAGCCCACCCCAACGCACGGTTCACCGCTCCCGCCACGCAATGCCCGTCACTTGCGCCCGAATGGGAGGACCCTGCGGGAGTGCCGATATCCGCGATCCTCTTCGGGGGCAGGCGAGCCACGAACGTGCCACTCGTGACGGAATCCTTCAACTGGCAGCACGGCGTCTTCCTCGGCTCGATCATGTCATCCGAGAAGACGGCAGCAGCAGCAGGCACAGTTGGCGAGCTCCGATTCGACCCGTTCGCGATGCTCCCGTTCTGTGGATACAACATGGGCGACTACTTCGCCCACTGGCTCGCGATCGGACGTGACGCAGACCCCGAGAAGCTGCCGAAGCTGTTCTGGGTGAACTGGTTCCGCAAGAGTTCGGACGGCCGGTACCTCTGGCCCGGATACGGCGAGAACAGCAGAGTCCTCAAGTGGATCGTGGAGCGCGTTGCGGGGACGGGAGATGCCCTCGAGACAGCGATCGGCCGGCTTCCCACAATCGGGGCGATCGACACGACAGGCCTCGACATCCCCGATGCCGACCTCCGGACGCTTCTTTCTGTCGACGAGGACGCGTGGCGCGAAGAGATACCTCAGATAACGGCTCACTTCGACTCCATAGGCGAGCGGCTTCCCAAGCCCCTGCGGGAGGAGCTCGAAGCGCTCGACAAGCGACTTGCCGGTTGAGGCAGTGGACAGTATCGGGGTGAGGAGCGGGGAGATGCGCACAAGCCGGCAGATTCATTCAAAGGAGCAGCGGATCCCAAACAGGTCGTTGTCCGAGGTCAAGGCAGCACTTTTCAAGGCCCTCGCACATCCGGCGCGGGTCAGGGTGCTCGAGGTCCTCGTCGAGGGAGAGAGGACGGTCGGCGAGCTGCAACCGCTCGTCGGCATCGAGTCCTCCCACCTCTCCCAACAGCTCGGCATCCTCAGGCGTGCCGACCTGGTGACGGCACGCAAGCAGGGCACGACCGTCGTATACGCCCTGAAGGACGACCTCATCGCCGACCTCTTGGGTGTGGCACGCCGTCTCCTCCTTGTCACGCTCGTCGAAACCCGTGACCTGTTGAGCGACCTCGCAGCCGAGGTCGGGGCCAAGTAGGGTCCCGGTTTTCCGGGTCCCATTGGGTCGAAAGGACGATCCGAGATCACCTATCCTTCCCTCATGCCTCTCTATGCCTACAGATGCCGGGATTGTGGGATCGACTTCGACGCCCGCATGCCCATAGCAGACAGGGACGAGGTCTCCTGCCCCACGTGTGGGCACAGGGCGAGCCGGATGCTCGCCATGATCTCAGCGATCGGTTCCGTAGGGGAGCCCGAGCCGGGTTGCGGTCCGGGCATGTGTGCAGCACGTCAGGCCGCCGGGATGCCCTGCAGCATGGCCTGACCTCGCCCACCCCCGCCGGCGCGATGTCAACCGGCGGCCCTTGTCTCTCGCTGGAGGTCTCTGATCTCGCGGTAGCCGACCAGTTTCGCCCCGCAGGCGGCAACGGCCTCGCGGAAATCGCTGCTCTCGGTCACGAGTAGAAGGTCGTCGGTTCGGCCCTCCCAGTCGGGAGCGAACGCACGCAGTTCGGGTCCGTCCACAGCAGGGTGCACGTACATCTCGGTTATCCCCTCCGGAAGTGAGGCGAGCGCTGCGAGGGCGGGCTGCCGGCTCCCGACCGTCGGGGCGAACACGAAGTGGTCGGGAAAGAGGACGCCGGCATCGGCGGCGGGGCCGCGGAACTCGAAGCCGAGCATCGCCTCCGTCTCGGCCCCCGAGAGCCGGAGTGGCAGGTCGAACTCGACGGCCAGCTCCAGGTAGATCTCGAAGTAGTCCTCACGGAGTTGAAGCGTGCCCATGTGCGAGTCGAGGTGGGTGACGTCGATCCCGAGTTGAATGGCATGCCGGATCTGCGCCCTGCACTCGCGATGCACATCTGCCGGGTCCGCGGCCTCCCACGTCTCGAGGACTGTGCGGGGCAGATAGCCCTCGGCGTCACGGAGGGAACCGGCGCCGGTCAGCGGCCCCCAGCGGCAGGTGTCCCACTCGGCGTTGAGTGTCAGATGTACGCCGATGTCGTCACCGTTCTCCATGGTGACCGCCTCCGGAACCCACGGACAGGGGGTCATCAGCGTCGTCGTCGTCGCAAGTCCGCCCCGGAGCGCTCTGAAGATCCCGAGGTTGGCGGCATGGGACGAGCCGAGGTCGTCGCAGTTGACGATCAGCAACCGGTCGTCGGGCCGGTAGCCCAGACGTTCTGCGAGGCTCGCGTGGTTCATCGCGAGAAGATACCCGGCGCTCAGTCTCGGGTTCCGACGCGACGCTGGAGCATCTGCTACGTAGTGCTGGCGAGGAGGCGGTCACCGGTCGCCCAGACCCGCCCGGTCGCGCCGACCAGTCCGCTCGTCGCCTCGATCGTGGCGGTCTCGAAGGTGGCAGAGCCGAGGAAATGCACGCTCAGGGTCCCGGGACGATCGAAGGAGGAATGCATCCCCGCCGCACGCAGGAGCAGGGCCGCCATGTAACCCCCGTATGGTCCCCAGATCTCCCAGTCGCGCGAGATCTCTGCCGTGTACCTGCCGCTGCTCCCGGTCAGGCGTGTGTCGGCCTCGAAGTCCCCCATGGCAGGCGCAAGCTTCCCGTCGGTCCTCTTGCCGGCACGGGGATTACCGAGGTTGCGGTTGGGAGGGGCAATGTGCGCCCGGTGCGGGTTGGGTTTGGCGCGTGGATTTGGTGCTGGTGTGCGGATCGGCGCGCCATGGGTGGCGGTGGGTTGGGTTTGGCGCGTGGATTTGGTGTTGGTGTGCGGATCGGCGCGCCATGAGGGGCGGCGGGTTTCGTTTGGCAGGGGTCAGTCCCCTTCGCTGCCGGTTCCGCCCTCTTGCCCGCCGCCCCCAGCGCTCCTCCTCGCGTCCTCCAGCGGTGCTGCGGTCTCTGGCCGGAGCCCGAGGAGTCGCGCCGCGTTGTCGTGGAGCACAGCGCGACGCAGCGCGGGTTCCCCCTCGGTGGCCAGGAGGATCCTGGCGAGCGTCAGCGACTGGTGATAGAAGGGCCAGTCGGTTCCGTAGAGGAGACGATCGGCGGGAACCGTCTCCAAGACCTGCCGAAGTGCCGGGAGTCCGAGGCAGGACAGCTCGAAGAGCACGTTCGGATATCGGTCGGCGAACCGAAGGGCCTCGTCGAACTGCAGAGCGCCCGAATGTCCGAGGACGAACGTCGTGTCGGGGTTCTCGGCCATCGCCTTCTCGTAGCGGAACACCTGCGAGCGCCGGCGCCCCGCCTCGGGCTCGATACCCACGGGACCGCAGTGGAACAGCACCGGGAGGCCATGCGTGCCGCAGCGGCCGCAGAGGTGGACGGTCTTGGGGTGGTCCGGGGCGACGAACTGTGCATTCGGATGGAGTTTGATCCCCAGCGCGCCTCGCTCCCGCTGGGTCAGCAGACGGGAATCGGCGTCGGAGTCGAACGGGTGCACCGAGCCGAAGGGAATCAGCTCCTCGTATTCCCTCGCCACTTCGAGGACAGAATCGGAGTTGCGCATCCCGACCGGCATGTCGATCGGCAGGACGACCGCGTACACGATCCCGAGGTCCCTGAGGTCGCGGGCGAGGTTCGGCGCCGTGTGGGTCGTCCGCATGCCCTGTCCGGTGAGGCTCAGGACCGAGAGGTCGAGCTTCATGGCGAACATGGCGGCGTCGTCGAGGTTCTGGTTGCTGTAGAGGTCGAGATCCACCGGAAGAGTCAGCGGCAGGTAGTACGAGGTCGCAGGAGTCTCGCGCCGGAGGTCGACCGCGAGCTTTCTGAAGTAGCCCATCGCGAGATGGGTGTGCATGTCGATGATCGGACCGACGGAATCGTCCACGAGCACCAGACGATTGCCGTCCCGAACGTCGAACCAGGGGAGGCGTGACAGGTCCAGCGTGCTGGCGAATCTCGTGGGATGGGAGGGTCGGGTCACCTTTGCCTCGCTCCGTGTCCGGGAGTTACGGTCTGCCAAGGTAGCGCCAGCGGATGACGAGGCGGAGGTCGACATGCCCGAGATCACACCCCGCGTGGACACTGTGGTCATCAACACGACAGATGTCGAGAAGCTGACCGACTTCTGGTCGCAGGTGCTGGGAGTGGGAGTGGCCAGACAGTTCCCGGGGCTCTTCGTCTGGCTCGAGCCGCAGCACGAGGGCGGGATCTCGGTGGCGTTCCAGAAGGTCGAGGATCCGACGTCCGGGCGGAACCGACTCCACCTCGACACGACGGTGTCCGACCTGGAGACGGCAAAGGCCCGCATCGTCGAGCTCGGTGGTTCAGAGATCGAGAGCCACGAGATCGCCGGATTCACTTGGATCGTCATGGCCGATCCCGACGGCAACGAGTTCTGCATCGCTCTGGGGGAGTGATCGGCCCGCAACCAGGTCCGGCCCACGCGTGCACCTGATTGGGGGCGGGTCAGGAGAACGCAGGGATCCGGAGGATGAATCGAGCCCCGACTTCGGACTCGGGATCGACGGCAACGTCCCCTCCATGGTTCCGCACGATCTCACGCGTGATGGCGAGCCCGAGTCCGACACCACCGGAATCGGAGCTCCTCGCCTCGTCCAGACGAGTGAAGCGCCCGAACACCGCGTCGCGCATCTCTTCGGGGATGCCTGCGCCGTCGTCGGAGACGGCCAGAACGGCATGCCCGTCGAACTCCCCGAGCTCGAACGTGACGCGGTTCCCCGCATGTCTGGCAGCGTTCTCGGCGAGGTTACGCACTGCCCGTGCGAGCTGGAGACCATCGCCTCTCACCTGCGCTGCGGACACACCTGAGGTGTCGACCGTGACGCCGGCCGACCGCATCCGCGTGGCCTCCTCCATCACCATGTCGTCGAGGTCGACTGCCTCCCACGTGGCCGCCGGCCCGTCCGCGCCTGCGTCCGATCTCGCCAGCAGCAGGAGGTCCTCGACGAGACGCTGCAGGCCGACGACTTCCTCGTGCAGGCTCTCCAGGGTCCTCCCGGCGTCTGCCGTGCCGGGGTGAGCGATGTCCACCTCGAGCGAGGAACGGAGCCTCGCCAGGGGGCTGCGCAGCTCGTGCGCCGCGTCCGCCACGAAACGTCTCTGTTGCTCGGTCGCGGCCTCGATCCGTTCGAGCATCTGGTTCATGGTCCGGGCAAGCCGGCCGACCTCGTCGGCTGTGACAGGTTCGGGAACGCGGCGGTCGAGATGGGTACCCCCGATCTCCTCTACCTCCTTGCGGATCTGCTCGACGGGCCGCAGCGTGCGCCCCACCAGCCGCCACACCAGTGCGGCCAGGACAGCGGCAAGCAGAGGAATCGTGACGGCCAGGGCGCGCCTGAGGGCCGAGGCGCTCTCCTCGACGTCGCCGAGGTCGCCGGTCACCGTGACCAGCACTGTTCCGTTGCGCGTCGGCACAGAGTCCGAGATGACCCGAAGGGGGTCGCCCCTGTCGGACGGTTCGAGATCAGGGGTCGCTGCGAGCACCGCACCGTCCGAATCGGTCACGCGAACGGAGATGTCGTCCCCGGCGACAGAGAGCTCCGGCTGGAGCGCTCCCGTGGCCGCCAGGGCGGTTACGTCCGTCAGGTGGGTGCGGAGGGCCTCGTCGAGGTTCTCTACGAGAGTCCAACGCTGGAGCCCGACGAGCCAGACGCCCGCCAGCACCAGGACAGCCAGGACGGCAACCGTCGCCACGGCCGTCGTCCGGAAGCGGACGCTGCGGACGGTGTCCCGCATTCCGGACGGCAAGCGGCTTGTAGGGGTGCCCGCTTCAGTCATTGTCGTCGATCCTGTAGCCGGCCCCTCGGATCGTCGTGATCGTCTGCTTCCGATAGGGCTCGTCGATCTTTCGGCGCAGGCGGCGGATGTAGACCTCCACGATGTTCGGGTCACCCTCGAAGTCGTGCGTCCAGACGCCGTCGAGGATCTCTGCTTTCGAGAGAACTCGGCCCCTGCGCCGGACGAGGAACTCGAGAAGCTCGAACTCGCGTGTCGTCACAGGGATCCGATCTTCGCCACGCGTCACCGTGCGGGTGGAGGGGGCGATCGCGAGGTCGCCGACGATCAGAGGGACAGGAGCATGCCCGGCGCAGCGCCTGAGAAGAGCCCTGATGCGGGCAACCAGGACGGGGAACGAGAACGGCTTCGTGAGGAAGTCGTCTGCACCCGTTTCGAGGGCCTCGGCTTCGTCGAGGTCTCCGTCTTTGGCCGTAAGCATGAGGATGGGGGTCCAGTTGCCCTCGTCGCGCAGGTCCGCGCAGACCTCGTACCCGTTCCGGCCGGGAAGCATGATGTCGAGCACAATCAGATCGTGGGCGGACTCTCGGGCCATCCACAGGCCGTCGAGTCCGTCGAACGCGACCTCGACCGTGAACCCCTCGGCTTCGAGGCCGCGTTTCACGGCGGTGGCGATCTTCTTGTCGTCCTCGACGAGGAGCAGCTCCATCGTGACATCGTGCGTCCGCCGACCTGAACTGCGGCTGAACCGTTCAGCGGGGATTCAGGATAAGTCAGCCGGGAGTCAGGTCGGCCGGGCAGGCTGCGAGGCAATCCAAAGGAAGGCGTGAGATGTTCCGGAAGAGATCCTTTCCCAAGCCGGCGGTCCTGTTCCTCATGGGACTCTTGCTCATCGGGTCCAGCGCATGTTCGGAGCGCAGCGAGACCACGGGAGGCGCCGGAGGCTCGAGGGAGCCGACCGGCTCCGAGCCGGTGGTCGATCCGGGCGACGGCGGCGAGTACGACCCGGAAGTCGACCCGGCCGCGTTCACGGACGTCATCGACAATCCCTACCTGCCGCTGTCCACGGGCGCCCGCTGGCTGTACGAGGGGGAGTCGGACGGTGAGGCGGAACGTGCAGAAGTGGTCGTCACGCCGGAGCGGCGGGAGGTAATGGGCGTCAAGACCGTCGTCGTGCGTGACACCGTGAGTGTGGGGGGAGAGGTCGTCGAGGACACCTACGACTGGTTCGCACAGGACAGAGAAGGGAACGTCTGGTATTTCGGCGAGGAGAGTCGAGACTACGAGAACGGTGAGATCGTGAGCACAGGGGGCTCGTGGGAGGCCGGGGTCGACGGGGCCTTACCGGGGATCGTGATGCCGGCCGACCCCGCGGTCGGGGATGCGTTCCGTCAGGAGTACTACCCAGGCGAGGCCGAGGACATGTTCGAAGTGGTCCGTGTGGACGCACGCTCGGTGGTACCCCTCGGCACGTTCGATTCCGTCGTGGAGACAGAGGACTGGACGCCTCTCGAGCCCGAACTGGTCGAGCACAAGTACTACGCACCGTCCATGGGCTTGGTCGCCGAAGAGACGACAGCCGGAGGCAAGGGAAGGCTGGTACTCGTCGAGTTCTCACCAGGCAGGTGAGCGTCCGTCGAGCTCACTCACCGCGGAGGGGCACGCGAAAGAGCCACGCTTGGTGTGGCTGGTTGCCGGCCCGGAGCACAACGTCGGTGTCGGGGCGCTCGCGTCGGACGAGGTCGACAAGCTCCTCGGTCATGTCAGCGGTAGCCGCCGCTCCCGGATAGATCTCGAGGGCAGAGGCCGCCGGGATGCGCTCCAGACCGTGGCGTGCCGCCCCGATCGCAGCGTCGGAGGCGTGAAGGATCCCGGTCCGGTCTATGACCACCCAGTCACCCACAGATACTGGTCCGGCGGGCGTTTCTGCAGCGCGGACCACGGGCGCGATCTCGATCCAGGGTGCGTCCAGTGCCAGGGACATCGCTGCCTCGTTCGCTCCGGTGGTTAACTCGGGTTCCCACGTCTCGAGGCAGGCGATGGCTCCCGATAGCGACAGCGCGGGGACGACCCGCGCATCCTCGCGGGCCAGCTCGCAGGCGGCTTCGCAGGCCGCAACGGTGTCAGCGTCACCCGGAAGGACGAGGACCGAGTCCGCGTCCGCTGTCTCAATGGCCTCGGCGACCTCGCCAGTGGAAGCGTTCATCGTCCGGGCACACAACACGACGACGGCCCCGAGCTCTTGCATCCGGGCAGCGAGTCCGTCCCCGACCGCGATCGCC
>QWHP01000076.1 GCA_021404985.1 Actinobacteria bacterium ATB1 | reverse complement strand
GTTCCGAGCAGTGACCGATTCGATCGGGCGTCCACTGCGCCGGCGCCGGACGATCTACTGATCCGAACGCGAGGGCAACGAGCGGCCTGGCCGAATGTGGCCCGGCGGTGCTCAGGCGGCCCGCTGGACGAGCTTCTGGGCGTTCGTCCGGACGGTCCCGGCGATCTCGCTCACGTGAGTGCGAACCTGTTCGAGCCTGGTCTGGATGCGGCCCGACAGGTCTGCGGGAATCTGGGGAACGGACAGGTTCGCCTTCTCCCCTATCTCCTCGATCCGGGTCTTGGCCTGGTCGACGAGCTCGCCCACCCGGCCCTGGACCTGCTCGCGCTGGGCCTCGAGCCGCTCGCGGGTCGTGGCAACGGCCTGCTGAACCTGCTCACGTCTCTCAGTGCGTCGGTCCTCGACTCGGGACCGGAGCGACGCCGCTTGGTGCTGCACCTGTTGAGCCGTGATCGCCGTGAGACCGATCGTGGCGTAGACAGTGTCGAGAGCTACTTCCTTCACGTCCATCGGGACGAGCCTCCTGTGTCTGGTGCCCGGGGACTCCGGGTCTCCTGCCGGCGTAACGTGCGCCGGACCGCCACTGCTAGTGACTGCACGCGAGGAGTATAACAGTTGCAAGCAGTCTGTTGTTCCGATCGCACCCGCCAAAGGCGTCAGGTCCGACCCCCGATTGAGTAGGTTCGGGTGCCGTCGCAGACCGGCTGCCCCCTGAAATGGAAGCTTCTCCAACCGTCCCCGTTCCAGAGACTGCCGCCGCGGACATGGAGGTGCTCGTCGTCGTCCTCGCACTCGGAGGCGGCACGCACCTCGACCGGGCGCTGGAGTCCCTGCGCGCACAGACACACACGAAGACCACCTTCGCCATCGTCGGGACGCACGAGACCCTCGCGACAAAGGCTGCCGCCGCCTTCAAGAACGCCAGGGTCGAGGCGGAGGATCCGACGAGGATCTGCGAGGCCGCCAACTCGCTCGCGGACCAATGGGGTTCGTTCGATCTCGTCGTCTTCACCAGGGACGACGTCCGTTTCGCACCGGACGCGATCGACCGCGCATGCGACGCAGTCCGGGAGACACTCGTCGCCGCGGTCGGAGCCAAGGTGTATGCGGCGGAGACGGAGGACGTGCTCGTCGAGGTTGGGATGAGCGCAGACCGTTTCGGGGTGCCGTTCTCCAGGCTCGAGGGTGCGGAACTCGATCAGGCACAGTACGACGTGCGGCGCCAGACCCTCTATTCGTCCTTCGCGTTCCTCGCGGTGAGGGGGCCCGTGCTGGACGCGGTCGGGGGCTTCGATCCCGCTCTCCGGGGCGCGGGCAACGATCTCGACCTCTGCTGGCGAATCCGTCTTTCCGGCGAGGACGTCCTCGTCTCACCCGACATAAGGGTGTGGCAGATCGCCGAACCCGAGGAGGACGAGGAGTCCGTCAGGCTCGCCCAGCGCAACCGTGTGTGGATGGTCGCAAAGAACTACGGGCCGCTGCGGGCTCTGCTCTTCAGCGTCGAAGGCCTCTCCTTCGCGCTCGCTTCCGCTCTGGCTGCCGTGGCCTCCGGGCGGGCGGCGGATTCCCGCAAGGCCTTCGCCGCACATGGATGGGTCATTTCGCGAGTCCCAACGCTCCTGCGTGACAGGCGCGCGACCCAACGTCTGCGAGGGGTTCGGGACCGCACCGTCGTCAGGTTCATGTTGGGTGCCACGGCCCGTATCCGGCTCCGATCGGACTTGCGCGAGGCCGAGGGTACGGGCGGCTTCACCCAGGCGGTAGTGAACATCCTCCGCGTGCTCGGCGGGCGCTGGTTGGCCATTCCGATCCTCCTCGGGCTCTTCCTCCTGCTCGCCGGTCGTCATCTCCTGACAGGACCCCTTCCCTCCTTCGGCCGCCTCGGCCCCCCCGACCAGGCCGCGTTGGACTATGTCAGGTCACTGGCGGCGCACTGGCAGGACGTGTCGGTCGGGTCGGCAAGCCCTTCGCCTCCCGGGCTGTTCGTCTCGGGGATCGCAGGTCTCGTTGCCCTCGGATCCGTCCAACTCGCACAGCGAGTCCTCCTCATCCTCGGGCTCCTTGTGGCTGCATGGACCTGTGCCCGGTCCCTGCGGCCGCTCGTCTCCCACACGAGCGGGCGGGTTGCCGCCGCGCTCGTCTACGTGCTCGGACCGTTGCTCTGGAACGCGCTGGCGAACGGCGACATGGGCGCGGTCACACTCGCCGTCCTCCTCCCCCCGATCGCGCTCCGGTTTGCGTACCTGAGTGGACACCCGGGCGTCGAGGACGACAAGCCTCAGCTGCGCCGCAAGCTCGAACTTGCCGTCCTACTTGCCCTCGCAACGGCGCTGGAACCCGCCGCGATCTGGCCTGTCGCGACGATCCTCGCCGGCTGGGCGGTCGGGTCCGTCGTGGTGGGGGGCGCTCACAGATCGGCGCTGACGATGTGGTACGGAGTCCAGGCGATCGGGGGCGCGTTCGTCCTCCTTCTTCCCTGGTCCTTCTCGCTTCTGTTCGGGGATGCCGCAGCCCGGGCATTCGCCGCCGCACCAACCGAGATCCCTTTCCTCGACCTCATCAGATTCGACACCGGCCGCTTCGGAGCCACACCCCTCGCGTTCGGGCTGGTCGCATTGGCGCTGTTGCCCCTTCTGCTCGCCCAGGAGGACCGCTTCGCCTGGGCGACGAGATGGTGGGGAGTCGCGGCGGTGTCCTTCTTCGTTACATGGCTCGTCGGCCTCGGCCTCCTGCCCGCACTCGGTCGTGCGGAGGTCCTTCTCCTCCCCGCCGGCCTGGCCTTTGCGTTCCTCTCCGGGATCGGCGTCGAGGCGATACGCCGGAACCTTCCCGAGTTCCAGGTCGGCATCCATCAGCCTCTGAGTGTCGTTCTCGTGGTCCTGGGTGTTGCCGGTCTCGTCTCACCTCTCGCCGCCCTCCCAGGAGGTCGCCTCGGTCAGCCACCGGATACGGACTGGCGCAGCACGCTTGCATGGCAGGTCGCCCTCGCCGAGGAAGAGGGACCGTTCCTCACCGTGTTCGTCGGGCCGTCCGTCCCGGGCGATCCCCAACCCATCGGCAACGATCTGTATCTGTCCGTCGCGTGGCCCGGAGGCCCGTCGTTGCAGGAGCTGTGGTTCCCGCGCACGACGACGGGTGGCGCCGAGCTCAAGGACGCGGTGGAGTTGGCGGTGCAGGGGGCCGTGCCCTACGTAGGGAGGCTTCTTTCCCCGTTCTCCGTGCGCTACGTGGCGGTACCGGAAGGGGAGCCAGAGTTGGTGGAAACGCTGTCCGCGAGCCTCGATCTCACGCTCGAACAGGAGGACCTCACGGGAACCGTGTTCCAGAACAGGTCGTGGAGGCCCCAGGTCGCGGCCGCGGACGTGGAAGCCCCCGGTGGAAGGATCCGAGACACGACGCGCGCTGGCGCCCCACCGGCGGAATCGGGACCTGGGTGGCTGCTCTCGCCACCGTCCACCTGGGAGGGCAAGACGGGACCCTTCGTCCGGGCCGGGGTCACCTTCGACGGCAGCTTCCGACTGGAGACCGACGGCGAGTCCGTGGAACCGGCAGATGCAGATGGCTGGGCGATGCAGTTCGAGACGTCGCCGGACCGGAACGGCAAGCTGGTGCTCGACGCGGGTCCGGTCAGACCTGTGCTTGTCGTACTCGTGGCCCTGATGTGGATCGTGACAGCGGGAGCGATCATCGGGCTCGGACGGACTCGGGAACGGCCATGAACGGGCCGGACAGCCCCGACGACATGCCCGACGGTGTACGGGGAGAGATGGACGAAGGCGCACCCGGGAACGCTGACGAGACATCGGTGCCCGGCTCACCGCCGGAAACCGGGAGTCGAGCACCCGATACCGGAGGCGGGACCGAGGCGTCCATCTGGCCCGACTCCGGCGACGTGACGGCGAAGAGTGTCCGCGACGTGTTCGGTGCCGGCACCGGAATGGCAGGCTCGCCGCGGACGGTCGTCCTCGCCGTCGTCGTGGGGGTGTTGCTCCTCGGTGTCCTGATCGACGTCTTGAGACCGGAGAGCGGTACCGATGCCGGGGGTGCGGGTGTGGAGGCTGTGCAGCGCGTCTTCCACTGTCCCGATACGCCTACAGGGGAGCGAGTGGACACGGAGATCTCGATCGCCAGCAACTCGTCGGAGGCGACAGAGGCCACGGTCGAGATCGTGTCGGATGCCCCCGAGGAGCCCCCGAAATCGGTCTCGGTGGAAGTTCCCGTGCGCGGCACGGCGATCGTTCGGCTCTCCGACCACAGCAAGACGGCAGGAGCCGCCTCGGTCATCCTGCCTGGCGGGGATGAGCTCGCGGTCGCGGCCAAGATCGTCCGTAGCGGGGGCGGGGTGAACGGAGTAGCCTCGTATCCATGTCCAGACGAGGCGGCCGAAACATGGAGCTTCGCCACGGGCTCGACGACAAAAGGCGTCCTGGAGTTCCTCTACGTCTACAACCCGAGTGACGAGAAGGTCGTCTTCGATGTCCGGTTCAAGACCCGGAACGAGGGAGAGACGGCGTCTCGGGAGGAGACGCCGCTCGGGGGACTGACGTTGGAACCCCACAGGCGGGCAAAGGTGGCCGTGCACGAAGCGGTGATCCGACGTGACGACGTCGCGGCGACCGTCGAGGCGACGCGGGGTCGCGTCGTGGTGTCCGAGAGCCTGTTGCCGGCGGGTGGGGCGTCCGGTTTCGGATCGACGATCGGTTCGGACTCCGCAAGGAAGCGGTCGTTCTTCACGGGAGGCCGCAGTGTGGAGGGGCAGACGAACCTCGTCACGGTCCTGAACGAGACCGACGAGATCGGCCTTGCCACGACTCTCGCCTATCCGGAGACGGGCTCGGAGCCGATCCCTCCAAAGGACGTCGAGTTCCCCGCCACATCGGTTGCCACTCTCGACCTGTCGGGGGTGGTGGACGCAGGAACATCCGTCGCGCTCGAGATCGAGACCGACGTGGCGGCTGTCGCAGATCAGCTCAGGACGGCGGGTGGCGACACAGCCCTCGTGACACCTCTCGTCGGCCCGGCGAGGGCTTGGCTGCTGCCGGTGTCACCTCAGACACCCGGGGACGCGTTCGTCGAGCTCGTCAATCCGGGAGACCGCGAGATCGAGGCGAGCATCTATCTGCTCTCGGCGGAGGGAGCGAGATCGTCTCAGGCGATGGGGAAGCCTGTAACGGTCCCCCCGGGGACTCGCGTCGGGCTCGACACGGGCGATCTCGGCATCACGCAGCGCGGCGGCCTGCTCGTGACGTTCGACGGTGGCGGGCTGGTCGGGCATGGTCTCTACGAGCAGGGCGACTGGGCGATCATGCCGGGGATCCCCGTTCGGTGACCCGAGAGCGTCGCGCGGACGACCTGCCGGATGGCATCGACTTCGAGCTCCCGGTGCCCGGTCGGATCACAGCCCTCGTGCTCACCTCGGCACGATGTGCGCCCTGCTCCAGAGTGATCTCGCGACTGGAACGTCTCGACGGTGTGACGGTCCAGAGGATCGAGGTCGCCGGTCGTGAAGCTATTGAGAGACTGGGTGTGAACCGCATACCCGAGCTCTGGTTGGTCGGAGCGGGCGGCGACGTGATCCGGCATTGGGTCGGCGAACCCCTCGCCGGCACGCTCGAGAGAACCGTGGCCGCTGCACTCAGCCCGTGAGCGGGGCTCGCGATGTCCCCTGCAACCGCCCTTCCCATCCCACGTGGGGTGTGGGTGGTTGCGTGGGAGCGCGGGCTCAGTGAGCCACGCCAGGCGCCATCGGCGGAGGGGGTAGGAAGCCCGGTTTCGGGGCGAGCTCGGCCGCCGGCTGGACCACGTCCGCCACCGGCACATCAGTCGTGGAGGATTCTTCAGAGAGGCTCTCGACACTTGCCGGTAGCTCACCGCGTGAGACCTTGATGAGACGGTGGATCTCACTGCCCGGAACGGACTCGTTCTCGAGCAGGCTGTCAGCCACGAGGTCGAGTGCGGCACGGTTCTCGGTCAGGAGGTGAGTTGCCTGGCGACGGGCATCGTTGACGATGCGTGTCACCTCCTCGTCGATGATGCGGGCTGTCTCCTCGGAGTACTCGTGACCGCGGGCGATCTCGTCACCGAGGAAGACCATGTCGCCGTGGCCGCTGTAGCTGACCGGTCCGAGCTTGTCGGACATGCCCCATTCCTTGACCATCTTGCGGGCGATCTTGGTCGCCTGTTGCAGGTCGTTCTGGGCGCCCGTCGAGGGGACGTTGTAGACGATCTCCTCGGCGACGCGGCCACCCATCGCGACGACGAGCCTCGCCTCGATCTGGTCCCGGGTGTCCGTGTAGCGCTCCTCTGGGAGGAACTGGGTCACGCCGAGAGCCATCCCCACCGGCAGGATCGTGACCTTGTGGATCTCCTCGGCTCCCGGAGTCAGAGCGGCGCAGATGGCGTGTCCCGCCTCGTGGTAGGCGGTCACGCGCTTCTCGTCATCGCTCATCGCGAGCGACTCGCGCTTGATGCCCATCATGATCCGGTCGCGGGCAGCGTCGAAGTCCGACGCGGCGATGAGGCTGTGGCCGTTCCTCACGGCGTGCAGGGCAGCCTCGTTCGAGAGGTTCTCGAGGTCGGCGCCGCTGAAGCCCGGTGTTCCCCGGGCGATGATCTCGAGATCGACGTCGCCGGCGAGCTTCTTGCCCTTCGTATGCACGTCGAGGATGTCGAGTCGCTCGGACTGCGTGGGTAGTGGGACGACTATCTGGCGGTCGAAGCGTCCCGGCCGCAGGAGTGCAGGATCGAGGATGTCGGGACGGTTCGTCGCGGCCATCATCACGATTCCCTCGGCGCCCTCGAATCCGTCCATCTCCGAGAGAAGCTGGTTCAGCGTCTGCTCTCGTTCGTCGTGTCCACCCCCGAGTCCGGCACCGCGCTTGCGACCGATCGAATCGATCTCGTCGATGAAGATCACGGCCGGGGACTGCTTGCGTGCCGTCTGAAACAGGTCTCGAACCCTCGCGGCACCGACACCGACGAACATCTCCATGAAATCCGAACCCGTGACCGCGATGAAAGGCACCCCGGCCTCGCCGGCGACGGCCCGGGCGAGAAGTGTCTTGCCGGTGCCCGGGGGGCCGACGAGAAGCACTCCCTTGGGGACCTTTGCGCCGAGCTCCTTGAACTTGCGCGGTTCCCGCAGGAAGGAGACGACCTCCTTGATTTCCTGCTTTGGACCCTCGTGCCCCGCCACGTCGGCGAAGGTGGTCTTGGGCTTCTCTGTCGTGTAGACCTTCGCCCGGCTCCGTCCGATCTGCATGATCGAGCCCATCTGCCCCTGCGCCCGACGGTTGACCCAGATCAGGACGAGGATGACCAGGAGAAAGGGCAGGAACATCAACAACAGGCTTGACAGCATGTTGTTGTTCGGGGCCTTGTACTCGTACTCGGCACCCGATTGCTCGAGCTTGCCGTCGAGGCTCTGGTCGTTGAGGTTCACGGTCGTCGTGAAGGACTCGGTCTTGTCGCTCTCGGGGTCGGGCTTGTACTCGCCCTCGAGGGCCGCGAAGAACTGGTCGGTCGGAAGGTTCGTTCCGGTCTCAGTGCGGGCGAAGAACGAGAACGCGATGATCGCAAGGAAGACGAGAAGAACGGCCCAGATGGCCCACCGGGGCCAACTGGTGTCGTTGCGGTCGCCGGGGCCTCCGTGGCCGCCGTCGCGCTGAGGCTGGTTCGGGTTCTGGCCTCCCGGAGGGCCCATCGGGTTCATTCGGTGTGCGTCTCGTTTCGCTCGCGAGGGGTGCGCGGTGCTCGGCGTCGACCCCGGGAGTCATTCTATGTGTGGGGCCCGGGGTTTCCTCCCGGTTGCTCTTCATCCGGCCCTTCGTTCGCCTTTCCTTCACCTTTCGTTCGCCTTTGGTTCGAAGGGAGTCTCAGGCGTCCCAGTCCGCCGCTGGCTGCTCGTGGCCGTCCGAGCACTGATTGACGTATCGGCCGGCGTTTGGCCAGAATGCAGGCTCAACTTCCACTTCGGCAGGCCGATCCGAGAACGATGCGCCAGGAGCCCCGTTCGCCGGGGGGTATGGTCGAGATGCCGGACCGAATCGCGTAATCTAGGCGGGTCCTCCTACCGCGATTCCGGCACCACAGGAACAGGGTGAAATGAGCGACAGCCCCGACCGCCCTGCAGGCGAGGCACGAGACGACTCGATGCGGGCCATCGAAACTGCAGCCGATACCACGGCCACGACCGCGACGCTTGACTCCGCTCAGGGTGATGCCGCCGATTCCCCCGGTGATGTTCCCGCCGAGGCTGAGGCCGCAGCTTCCACCACCGTCGGTGCCGTTGCCTCGGTCGAGCCTGCGGTGGAAGTCGACGCGGGCGACGGGAACGGAACGAACGGGGCCGGGGCGAACGGCAACGGGGCGAACGGCAATGGTTCCAACGGGAACGGAGACGCGGCCGGCAAGGCGAGCAGGCAGTCAGTCACCGCGATCGCCCCTGAACGTTCCGACACGAAGGTTCTTTCGCTGATCACAACGGCGCCACTTCCCCCGCCGCCGCCCTGGGCGAAGGTCGGTGCCGAGGTGTCCGGCACCGAGGCGCGTTCGCGGCGCTGGCCCAAGGTCGTGGCGATCGTGGGCGGCGTGGCCGTCTTCCTCGTCGCAGCGATCCTCCTCTTCGACTGGACGCAGCGCAACAACATCCTTCCCGGAGTCAGCGTCGACGGCGTGGACGTGGGCGGCCTCAGCCGCGGGGACGCCCTCGACCTCGTGGACGAGGAGTCTGACGTAGCCCTCAGTCAGGTGGTGGCCGGGCAGGCTGACGGCGAGACCCACAAGGTGACGCTCGTCGACCTCGGAGTTCGGGCCGACGTCGACGCTGCGGTGTCCAATGCCGTTGCCGCACGGGAGACCCAGGCGGACGAGCCGGAGGGTTTCAGGCTGGCGGCCGTCACGGGTCCGTTCGTCCGTACTTACCACCGGCTTCTCAACAAGCCCGTGGACGTCGAGGTCGAGTTGTCGTATTCGGTCGACCCCGCCACCCGGGACGGTTGGGTGAATGGCGTCAAGGCCGCCATGGACCGGGCTCCCGTCGATGCGCGCATCGATGTCTCGACAGGACAGTTCCAGATCCTCCCGAGTGCGGTCGGTCGCCAGTTGGATTCCGTCGCCCTGACCCAGTTGGTCGACGCCAACGCCCGCGATTGGGCGCTCGCGTCCTTCGGTGCCGACGGTGCGGGTGAAGAGATCGCTTTCGACCTTCCCGTCGCCATCATCCCGCCTGCGGTCACGGAGGAGAACATCGGTATCACCATCTTCGTGAACCGATCCGAGCGCCGTCTGTACCACTACGCCGGCAAGGATCTCGTGAAGACCTACGAGGTCGCTGTGGGCACTCCCGGCCATCCGACTCCCAAGGGCGAGTTCAAGATCGTCGAGAAACGCAAGAATCCCACGTGGGTCAATCCGGCACCCAGCGGTTGGGGTGCGGGGATGCCCAAGAGCATCCCGCCGGGACCGAGCAACCCGCTCGGTCTCAGGGCACTGAACCTCAACGCGTCGGGTATCAGGATTCACGGTACGAACAACACCGGTTCCCTCGGGTCTGCTGCCTCGCATGGATGTATCCGGATGGCGAATGACCAGATCGTGGAGTTCTTCGAGCTGATCCCCGTCGATACTCGCGTCATCATCATCTGACGTTCCCGACGCCTGCCCAGCTCCTCGTGCCGGGGGCGGATCGAGGCGCTCCTGCGGCAGACGAATCCACCCGGTCGGCGTGCTTGCCGTGACGTGGGCGGATCGAGTCACCGCCGAGGCGTCTGGATCCGCCGACGTGGTTGGGTCTTGGGGCAGCGAGGGCGACTAGGGCGATGAAGTCCCAGGTCAGGGGGGATGCTTGGTGTGGGACAGGGGACTCCGTAGAGTGCTGCGAAATGGCTGCTCCGCGAATCCGCCCCACGCCCCGTCCCCGCAATCTAGTCCCGTGCTCGAAGCAGAGATGCACAGGGCCTGCAACACACCAGTTCTCCTTCGACTATCAGGAGATGACCGTCTACCTCGCCGACTACGAGGGCGAGCTCCCGTACGGGGCGCATGCCCTCTGCCTGCGTCATGCCGAGGCCTTCACGGTCCCCAACGGCTGGCAACTCGAGGACAGGCGCCGGCTGGAACAGCCCCTCTTCGTCCAGAGCGCCGAGGCGAACCGCCCACGCCGCGAGGACGACCATCCGGCGATGCGGGCGAAGAGAGGCCTGCGTGTCCGCCGACGTGCTGATCTTCCCGGTGGGTACGTACCGTCGGAGGACCATCCGAGTGGGCCGCTCGACGTGGCAGACCGCAGCGAGCCCTCCGACATAACCCGCCGGATCGAGCGTCTCGCCCGGGATCTTCACGACGTCGCGTCCGATTCGGGCACGGGTCCCGGCACCGAGCTTTCGGGTGCCGGGGACCATGCGGACGCCGACGGGGATGCCGAGCTCGACATCTCGGACTCCGCCGTGGGCGGCATCGCCGACGGGCTTGTCGACTACTGGGACGACGATTCGACCTTCGGTGACGAACTCGACGAGGACGAGTCTGCCGTCGAGGATGCAGAGAGCCTGAGGGACCCCCACCTGCTGCCATAGCATGGGTCCGTGGACGAGACCCTGAAGCGTTCGCTCCGTCACCTCGACGAGTACGAACTGCGGCGTGTCATCATCTATGCCCAAGGTCTGCTTGTCGGATCAGACGGACCCCGGTTCGACCCCATCGACGACCCCGATGCTCTCGAAGGCTCGATGGACCCCCCAGTCCCGGGAGGCCCACGGAACCCCGAGGGGTCGCCGCCCGCTCTCCCGAAACCGGCCCCGCGTGTGCGCTACCGGCAGCAGTGGGTACGCTGCGGGAAAGAGGCCTGCACGGCTTGTCCACACGGCCCCTATTGGTATGCGTACTGGCGTGAGGACGGCCGCCAGCGCTCGCGCTACCTGGGGAAGAACCCACCCCCCGACCTCGAGGGGACGACCTGAGCTCCGACCCCGCACCATCTCGGACACGCGCAGTCGGGCGCGAGGACCGACGGACACCTGATGGCGCCGCTGCGCCCCTCCTGCCGCTCGAACCGCCACCCAAGCTCGAAGTGGCCGCCGGGCTGTGGCCGATGCTCGCTCTCGGGATCTGGCTCCTGTCGTTCCTCATCCCGAGCATCCTGGCCGTCGTAGCCACCCCGATCGTGCGGTCTGTCGCCGGCGCCGTCGATCCGAACGCGATCGAGGAGAACGTCCTGCGGCTTGCGGGCTTCACCCTGCCACTCGTCCTGATCGCCGGCAGCATTTGGGGCATCCGACTGCTCGGTGGGAGGGCCGCAGACCTCGGCTGGAGGCGGTCTTCCTCTCCGTGGCGTTCCGTGGTCCTCGGGGTCCTTGCCGGTGCCGGGGCATGGATCGTTTTCCTCGGCGTGGGCGCACTCCTCGAGCTGCTCGTTTCCGACCTCGACACGCTCGCCCCGTACCGGGAATCATTCGAAGAGCCGTTTCTCCTCGCCTCACTCTTCGTAAGCGCGGTTGTCCTCGCTCCCATTGGTGAGGAGCTGTACTGGCGGGGGTTCGTCCTCTCCTGGCTCGCCAGCAGCGCCGATCGGTCCGTCCGCGCCGGGAGATCGCGGCCCACCCCGCTACGGACACTGTGGGTCCCGATCGCCCTCACGGCAGTCCTGTGGTCGGCCACGCACTTCAACGCGGCCTCGCTCCTCCAACTCGTAATCTTCGGCCTGCTGCTCGGTTGGTTGCGGACGCGCGATGCCGGGTCCCTGACGATGCCGATCGCAGCGCATGCGACGAACAACGCCCTCACGATGGTCGCCGTGATTCTCGCAGGATCAGCCTCCTGACCGATTCCCGGACGGGGCGGAATGCGATGGCGGCAACCGGCAAGACCGGTCCAGCTCCGATGACGCAGCGGTGCGCTGTGCGGCTGGGAAGCGGTGACTAGGCGGGATGGTCCCTGCGCGTCATTTGTGCACCAAATCCCCCGTAATCGTCCGAAGTCGCTCAGGTTGCCCAGGCACCGTGTCGATAGGCGGACCAGGAGTAGCAGGGGCCAAGGACGGGCACCGGAAGACAACGAGGCTCGAATGCGCTGTCCGAACTGCCGCGCGGATCGTGTGATCCAGATCCGGATCAAGCTCCACAACGAGGAGCGTCTTGACTTCCACTCTTGTCACAAGTGCGAGCACAAGTGGTGGAAGGACACGGAGTCCGGAAGTCCCCCGATCCCCCTCAACGAGGTCCTGTCGAGGGCCACGGTCCAGAAGCGCAAGTCGGCCTGAGCCCAACCTGCCGGGACGCCCGAACGCATCGGGTGCCCCGGCTCAGGTCGTCTCACTGTCGAGCCACTTCTCCGATGGTTCGACGTCGTATGCCTTGATGGCAGGCAGCACCTCGCCGGCCGACTCGACGGCGACGATCAGCGCCCGGTTGCGGACCGATAGAAACCCGTCGACGACACAACGGTCGAGCTGGGCGAGCAGCGGCCGCCAGAACCCCTCCGTGTCGACGAGAACGATCGGTTTTCTGTGGAGGCCGAGCTGACCCCAAGTCGTGATCTCCGCGACCTCCTCGATGGTGCCGAGACCCCCCGGGAGCCCCACGAACGCGTCCGCGAGCTCGAACATGAGCTGCTTGCGTTCGTGCATCGAGTCGACCTCGATCAGGTTCGTCAGTCCCTCATGGGCGATCTCCCGGCTGAACAGACCGCGTGGGATGACTCCTGTGACGCGACCGCCTCGGGCGAGGGCGGTGTCCGCCACAGCCTTCATGAGGCCGACGTCGGCCCCGCCGTAGACGACTTCGAGGCCGGAGGCCACCAGCTCGGTCGCGAGGTACTCGGCCTGGGCCTCGTAGGCGGGCTGCTTCCCTCGGGACGAGCCGCAGAAGACGCAGATCCGCGTCAGGGCGGAAGTCATGTTCCGAGTCTGCCATCGGAGGCCGCGCCCGGATAGGCATGGATCTGTGCTCTGGCAGACCCGGCGTGGAGGGATCCTATGGTGGGGAGGTGAACGCCAGCCCCGCGCCCGACCTCTCCATCGTCATCCCGGCATTCAACGAGGCCGAGAACCTCTCCGCATCCCTCGAGGAGCTCGTCGAGTTCGCTTCGAACAGCGACTTCGCCGTCGAGGTGATCGTCGTGGACGACGGGAGCTCCGATGACACTGTGGCTGTCATCGAGGCTGCCGCCGCGCACTGGCCGGACGGCTCTAACCTGCGACTTCTCCGTCACAGGCACAACAAGGGCAAGGGGGCGGCGGTGAGAACCGGCATGCTCGCGGTGAAGGGCGAACACGCCGTGTTCACGGACGCCGACCTCGCGTACGGCACGCGTCAGATCGCGGCCGTGGTGTCGGCGCTCGAAGCCGGGGCGGACGTCGCGATCGGGAGACGCGAGCACCACAGGGGCCTCGTACGGCGCGTGGCGGGACGCCTCTTCAGCATCCTGGTGAACACGACCCGGATGGTCGCGGTCGCCGATCCGCAATGCGGTCTCAAGGGATTCCGGCATGGCGTGGGCGCCGTGATCTTCGGCCTCGCCACTATCGACGACTTCGCCTTCGACGTCGAAGCCCTCGTCATCGCAGCCGCGAACGAGTTCTCGGTCGTGGAGGTCCCTGTCCGCATGCGTGATCCCGCCACCGACACGCGACACCTGCACGGGACGAGCGTCAACCTCCCCCGGGACACAATGCGGATGCTCAAGTCTCTAAGGCGGATCGAACGAAACCGGCGCGACGGCCTCTACGTCGTGCCTGCCCCCGCCCCTCGAGCCCCAAAGCGCGTCGTCCCCTGAGACCTCGACCCCTGCCTCGATCCCGGCTTCGCCGTCGTGCCGGCCCCTGCGTCGCCTGACACCGACCACGCCGAGGGCCGCGATGGCCAGCAGGGACACCAGGGAGACGATTCCGCCGAGCCTCTCGATCGGATTCGGTTCGTATGTGATAGTCACCCGCTCCTGGGTCGGGTAGACGAGCATCAGGGAGGGCGTCAGGAAGTAGGGGCCCTCGGCACCCTCGGCATGCCAGTTCGGGAAGTACGAGACGGCGACGACGTGGGGTTGTCCGACGGCCTCGGTCTCGAACGTGATACGGGTTCGCTCGAGTCGGGACTCCACCGCCCCAGGGTCCGAGGTCGGCCTGCGGGGTGCCGAGTCGAGTTCCTCGACAGAGTCGACCTCCGAGAGGTCGTCCAGAGCGGAGTTGTCCCCCGGCGCGCCGAAACCCAGGGCCCCCAAGGTCAGAGGCACGTCCCAGGCCGACGGGTCCTCGAGCCAGGGGAGGACGACGTCGGTCCGCCAGTCCGGCATGCCCGCGAGGACCTCCTCGTTCAACCGGACGGGCTCGTACTCGGGGACGTATACGAGGGACGCGTCCTCGATCTCGAAGATCGTGAACCTCTCCCCCGAGGACCCGTATTCGGTGACACCCGGCGTCTCGCGGAACCCCGAGACCACCGACGGGGTCTCGGCGACGAACCACTCGACCCCGAAGATCTCGAGCAGGCGGGTGGCGTTCTCGGCGTCGAAAGCCGGGTATTGGGGTCCGGGTACGGCGCCGGTCGCGGCAGGGGAGAAGAGACCCTGGAGCCAGAAGTGAGGGAGCGCAGAAACGGAGCCTTCGACGAGCAGTCCCTCCATCGTGTCCTTGTCCGTGAAGAACGGGATGTTCTCGAGGGCGCGGGGCGTGCCGAACCGCTCGTAGTCGTCGTTGTACTCCCACGCAACACGTCCCGGCGGCAGGTCCTGGATGGACGCCATGAGTTTCTGGAGCTCCTCCCAGCCCGGCTGGACCTCGTAGCCGCTGTAGTTGTGGGTCGCCCACGTGGGTCCACCGGGACGGTTGTTCTGAGACGGGAGGACGGAGGTGGCGGCGATGGCGCCTGCGACTGCGACGGCCAGAGCTGCCGATACCCACCGCAAGTTCCCCCTCAGCGGAACCCAGTCGAAGACCTCACCTGCTCCCCAGACGGCCACGAGGCACATCATCAGGTACCAGACGGGAAGCACGCGACCGTTGACCATCGGCCCCGTCGGAACGAGCTCGAACACGACGACTGCGACCGCCCCCGTCCAGGCGAGGACCAGGGGTCCCGGCCTGCGACGCCAGATCGCCACGGCGACGGCGGCGGCGGCGAGGACGAGCACCGGGACGAATCGGAGGGGTAGGACGTAGGCCGCTCCGGTCACGTTGGTCCACTCGGAGGGGGCGGTGAACTCGTGAAGGACCCAGAAGGGCAAGAACCAGAAGGCAGCGACCCCGAACCCGAGGGCCGCGACGACTCCCACGGCCGCCAGCCGTCGCCAGTCGAACCCTGCGACCCAGAGCATCACGGTAGAGGCCAGGACCAAGAGAGCGAAGAGCCATCCGACGATCGCATACCAAGGGCCGGACCAGACGCCCTTCGTCGTCATCAGCACCAGTCCGACCACCAGGGTCGGAACAGCGGCCGCTAGCCCACCCCAGAGGGCGGGCCGGTCGCGGCGGACCGCGCCGATGACCAGGACGGGGGCCGCGAAGCCGAGGACCGTCACCGGGATGAGGTGCGTGATCGTGGTGATGCCGATGAGGAGAGATGTCAGGGCGATGAGGCCCCATGGCAGCGTGCCCGCGCACCTGCGGGTAGCGCGATAGAGGAGGCCGAGGCAGACGAGGACGAACGAGAGAGCTATCGAGTAGCCGAACTCTCCTGCCATCGTGGAGGTGAGGAACCCGCCGAAGATGTTGAGCTGGCTTGTGTCAGGGGGCCCGGCCCTGCCCTCGATCCACAGGAACGCCACCGCGCCGAACGGCGCCACTGCCCTGGCCAGAGGCGGCGCGTCCAGCATCCTGAACAGGAACCAGGAGGCCACCGGGAGCAGGAAGATACCGAACACCGTGATGAGCTTGAAGGCGACCTCGTAGCCGGTCACGTGCGTGACGAGCCAGATGAGAACGTACGGCGCTGGGAAGTAGAACTCCAGAACGGGCATTCCCGCGTACCATCCGGTTGCCCACCCACCCAGCGACCAGGGCAGGAATTGCTCTGCGGCTCTCGACACGTAGTGGTGCGACCCCATGTCGCCACCGGTCGCGAGAGTCCGCCGGAGAAGCAGCCGGGGAGTGAAGGTCAGGAGTACGACCAGGTAGGTTGCCGAGAAGGAAACGGCCGTCGCGACGCGATCCACGAGTGTCGCATGTGAGTTGCCCCCCGATTTGTCAACGCCGGGGCGACCGGTACCCTCAGCGATTGCTGTTTCCGCCGGCTCCGCCAGGACAGGAGCAAGTGTGTCTCTACTCGACGTCATCTTCAAGGCCTACGACATCCGTGGCGTGTATCCGGAAGAGATCGACGAGGAGATCGTACGGAAGATCGGACGGGCCTTTGCCCACTTCACGGCCGCCGGGCGGATGGTCGTGGGACGGGACATGCGCGTCTCCTCGGACCCCCTCGCGAAGGCGTTCATGGAGGGTGCCACCGACGTCGGCGACGACGTCATGGACATCGGCCTCGCATCCACCGACATGCTGTACTTCGCCTCCGGTCGATTCGACGCTCCCGGTGCCATGTTCACCGCCAGCCACAACCCTGCCGAGTTCAACGGGATCAAACTCTGCCTTTCGCGGGCTGCGCCCGTCGGGGAGGAAACCGGCCTGAAGGACCTGAAGGCTCTCGTCGAGGCCGACTCGGTCAAGAACGCGATCTCCAAGGGAGTGATCTCCCGTCAGAACGTGCTCCGAGAGTACATCGACCACGTCCTGCGCTTCGTTGACGTGCAGTCTCTGAAGCCACTCCGTGTGGCAGTCGACACCGCCAATGGCATGGGTGGCCTAGTCGTCCCGGAACTGTTCGAGCGCCTCCCCTTCGAGCTCTTCCCGATGTTCCTCGAGCTCGACGGCACTTTCCCGAACCATCCGGCGGACCCGATCCAACCCGAGAACCTTCGCGATCTCCAGGCTGCCCTCACCAGGGAGCGCTGCGATATCGGTCTCGCTTTCGACGGGGACGCGGACCGTGTCTTCCTTATCGACGACAAGGCGGAGCCGGTCAGCGGCTCGACCACGACAGCACTCGTGGCGAAGGGGATCCTTGCTCGCAACCCCCGCCAGAAGATAACCGAGTCCGGGGGGGAGCCGATCCGCAGTCGTGTCGGTCCCTCGTTCATCAAGCAGCTCATGGCAGAAACGGGAGCCGTCTTCGCGGGTGAGCACTCAGGTCACTACTACTTTCGCGACAACTTCCGTGCGGACTCAGGTGTGATTGCCGCCCTCCTCGTGCTCGAACAGCTGTGCCAGGCAGACGTGCCGCTCTCGGAGTTGCGCAAGCCCTTCGAGCGCTACGTGTCTTCGGGGGAGATCAACTTCAAGGTCAGCGACCCCGTGGCGGTCATGGATGCCGTATCCGAGAAGTTCGCGGACGCCGACAAGGACTGGGAGGACGGGCTCACCGTCTCCTACGAGGACTGGTGGTTCAACCTCCGACCCTCGAACACCGAGCCCCTCCTGCGCCTGAACCTCGAGGCCGACAACCAGGTTCTGCTCGACCAGTATCTCCCGCAGGTTATGTCGGTCCTACAGAACTGATCGGGGCGATCATGCACGAACCAGTCCTAGACAGCCTGGACATGTTCGGGCTGGCTGCGAGTCTCCCGGACCAGGTCGAGCAGTCCCGCTCCCTCGTCGACGACGTCGACCCGGGCCGGTTGGGGCAGCCGGATACCGTGCTCGTGATCGGCTCCGGGGCGGCAGGACTGGCGGGCGATGCCGTCGCCGCGCTGGTCGCCACCCGATCACGGGTCCCCGTGCTCGTCCACAGGGGTGTCGCACTTCCCTCCTGGGTGGCCTCGGGGACCCTCGTCGTGGTCCCGAGCCCCGACGGGGACAGTGCTGCCGCAGTCGAAACCGCCGAGGATGCAACCGCGCGGGGCGCGACCGTGGTCGCCGTGACGGACGGAGGACGGCTGAAGGAGATCTGCGAGAACGGCGTGGGCATCGCGTTGCCAGTGAGCTCGGAGCCCCCCGTCCGCGCCCTCCTGGGCACTCTGACGGTCGCGCCCCTGATGCTCCTCGATCGCGCGGGCCTTGTCTCGGGGTGTGACGATGACGTCGACGAGGCCGTCTCGCTGCTCAGAGCGGCTGTCCCCAAACTCGCCATCGGAGCTCCCCGCGAGAACAACCGGGCCTACCAGATGGCGCTGGCACTCGACCGCAGGTTCCCCTTGGTGATCGGTTCGGCCGGACCGGCAGCCGTTGCCGCCCACCGCTGGAAGAGCCAGGTGAACGCAAACGCGAAGGCGCCTTCGTCGTGGGCGTACCATCCCGAAGCCCTCCACGACGAGCTCGCCGGGTTCGGCCAGCACGGAGACGTCACCCGGCAGCTGATCGCGCTCGTCGAGCTGCGTCACGGCGGTGAGGCACCTGAGATCCGGCGCGAATTCGAGGTCGCGCGTTCCTACCTCGAGGAGTGTGTTGCCACGGTGGAGACGGTCAGATCGGACGCCGGGACTCCCCTCGGGGCCTTCTTCGACCTCGTCGTGCTCGGGGACTTCGCGTCCCTGTACCTGGCCGCTCTCGCAACGGTCGACCCGGGGCCGGCGGGCGTCCCCGTGGACGGCGATTCCGGTGCTTGACGAGCTCGCGACCCGGACTCCTCCGGGGGTGAGGGTGTCGCCGGATGGGCGAATAGCCGCCACCTACGTGCTGCAGGGCGGGGGCTCGTTGGAGGAGGCGGCCGAGGCGGTCGCGATCGAGGAGTCGACCGGGCTTGCGCAGGATCTGGTTCCGAGCGCGGCGTACCGGCGGGTGGCGGGTGAGGTCACGGACGTGCACGTCGAGGGCAGTGTTCCCCCGGTGCTGCCCTCCGCCCCTCTCCGGCGCATGGGGGTTCAGAGCTCCGAGGTCGGAACCACACGCATCGCCTGGCCCTGCGCGAACGTGACGTCCATACCTGCTCTCCTGACGATGGTCCTCGGCGAGGCAAACGAGACCGGCACATTCGGGGTGTGCCGTCTCGTCGGCCTGGAGCTCCCGGATGAGACCATCCGCCTCTTCCCTGGGCCTGCGCACGGAGTCGAGGGGGCGAGGTCGGCGTCGGGGGTGTCGGACCGGCCCCTGGTCGGAGCGATCGTCAAGCCGTCTACCGGGCTCACGGCACACGAGCATGCGGCGATCGCCGTCGAGCTTGCCGAGGGAGGCGCCGATTTCGTCAAGGACGACGAGCTCCTCATGGACCCCGGGTACTGCAGGTTGGAGGACAGGATCTCAACTCTCCCCGGGAGGCTCGCAGGGGTGGCGGAACGTCGGGGCAGACCGGCCCTCTACGCGCCGAACGTCACCGGACCTGTGCACGAGATGAGGGCTCGCGTTCTCGCCGTCGAGTCCGCGGGATGCGGAATGGTCATGGCCAATGTTCTCGCCGTGGGGCTCGACGCGTTCGCTCATGCGGTCAGGGACGCCGGGATCCCGGTCTTCGGCCACAGGGTCATGTCGGGCGCGCTGACACGTGCCCTTGCAGTGGGTGTGAGCTCCGATGTCCTGTGCGGGCTCACGCGTCTCTGCGGGGCGGACCTCGTCCAGGTCGGCAGCATCGGGGGCAAGATCTTCGAGGAGGACGACATCGTGTTGCGCAATGCCGAGGCATGCCTGACCCGCATCCCGGGGGTCAGAGCGGCCATGCCGGTTTCGGGCGGGGGTCAGGACGCATCGACAGTGGCCGCCACGCACGCAGCGTTCGCAGGGAGGGACCATTGTCACCTGTTCGGGTCGGGAGTGTTCGCGGATCCGCTGGGACCGAGGGGTGGGACTGCCGCAGCCCTCGACGCCTGGGTGAAGGCGTGCGGGAGCGACGGATGAGCCCTGGATTCGACGTCGAACCCGTACGCTGGGAAGGAACCCTGCATCTTCTCGACCAGCGTCTCCTGCCCGATCGCGAGGCGTGGGTTATGTGTCGTGGCGTGTCCGACGCAGTCGAAGCCATCGGCGATCTGACTGTTCGTGGGGCACCTGCGATCGGTGTCGCCGCCGCCTACGCAATGGTCCTTGCCGTCCCCGATTCCGGCGGGGACTTGGGTTCTGCGATGACGTCTGTCCGGGACGGGGGTGAGGCCCTGAAGGCGGCGAGACCCACGGCGGTGAACCTCGCGTGGGCGGTGGACCGCCAATTGGAGGTCGCCTCCGCCGTCCAGGCCGAAAGCGCACCGGGCATCGAGAGGCTTCGCGACGCGTTACTCGAGTCCGCCCGGTCCATACACGAATCCGAGGTCGCAGCCTGCCGGAGGATCGGCAGCATCGGGGCAGATCTGGTTCCCGACGGCGCGTCGGTCCTCACGCACTGCAACGCAGGAGCGTTGGCAACAGGGGGATACGGATCCGCCCTGGGCATTGTGAGGGGGGCGGTCGAGGCCGGCAAGCAGGTTCATGTCTGGGTGGACGAGACACGCCCCGTGCTCCAGGGAGCACGCCTGACAGCATGGGAGTTGACGCGGGCGGGCATCCCGAACACGCTGATCGCCGACGTTGCCGCGGCCTCCGTGATCGCACGGGGCGACGTCGACGTGGTGATCGTGGGGGCCGACCGAATCGCAGCGAACGGTGACGTCGCGAACAAGATCGGAACATACGGAGTGGCACTGGCGGCGTCTGCCCATTCGGTGCCCTTCGTGGTAGCCGCTCCCGTGTCCACCGTCGACATGGCATGTCCCTCCGGGGACGCGATCGTGATAGAGGAGAGGGATCCGGGCGAGGTTCTCTCGATCCATGGGCAGCGTATCGCACCCCGAGGTCAGGTGGCGGCGAACTGGGCCTTCGACGTGACACCACACAGACTCGTGACGGCGATCATCACGGAGGCAGGGGTTGCCCGGGCGCCCTACCCGGAGAGCTTTCGGTATCTCGCCGGCGGTACCTGAGCCGCGGACGTGTCGTAGGGACCACTTATGGTCTGCACGTGCGACTAGCCGATTCGATACCCGTTCTGTGCGTTGGCTGCCGGCGTGCGGGCGCAGTCCTTTGCACGGGCTGCCACGAGTTCGTGCTGCGCTCCCGCGTCCCCCGTACAGGAACATGCCTGGACGACGACCTGGTCGCGCTGGGTCCGTACGAAGGCCCTTTGCGGTCCGCGGTGCAGGTGCTGAAGTACCGCGAGGCGACGTCCGTGGCGACGCTTCTAGGGAGGATGCTGGCGGAGGAGTGCAGGCGGGAACTCGACAGCACGAGCGCGGGAAGTGTCGTCGCCATCCCGACTGCACGGTCGAGGCGCAGGTGGCGTGGTTACGACCAGGCCGAGCTGATCGCACAGGCTGTGGCGTCGCACCTCGGGATCCCCCGTGCCCGTGTGCTCGCACGGCGGTGCGACGTGTCCCCCCAAACCGTCCTCGACGCCGAGTTGAGGCGCAGCCTCCCGAGAGACGTGTTCCACCTCGACCGCCTTCCCGACTCGCACGTGGTCCTGGTCGACGACGTCGTGACCACCGGCACGACGATGGCCACTGCGCGGCGGGCTCTCGAGACTGCGGGTACGAGGGTGACCTGCGCCTGTGTTGCTGTCACGCCGCGGCGAGCGGGGCGGAGGCCTCCCATGGTGCCATGACACCTGATCCGGTCGTGCCAGGGGCGAATCGGGTCCGGGGGTCCGTGCAAAAGGGTCTCGCAACGCTGTTGCTCGTGGCGTCGAATGCCGATCTCATATCTCGACGTCTCCGATCTTCTGCCGAGACGGCGGGCTCTGCAGGGACAACATCGGGACGTGAAGACCGGCCGGCCGGGTGTCCTCGGTGCCGGGAAGGTGACATGTCGAGCGAACCAGTGGGGGTTCAGATGAAGTTGGCCAAGATGAACACGCGCGTCTTCGGATCCGGGTGCGTGAAGACGGGGTTCGTGGGGAGGGGCCGAGGACCGGCACAGGCGGGCATCGCAGGGTCTGTCCGTCTCGAGGGCATCCGCGACAGCATCTCCCGGGGGTCCTACAGGGTTGACAGCACCCTCGTCGCAGACTCGATGTTGCGCATGTTCGGCCGAGTGGTCTGAGTCGACGGAGACCGCCCTTGCCGCGATAAGTGGTCGCTTGGGCGCTCTGTGTCCAAAGGGGGTCCAAGACGCGGCTACATTGTCGTGGCAATGGTCAATTCGGGTGAACGCAGAAGCCATCTCCCCACCCCCGCCCGGACACGACCGGACCGTATTGGCACCACCTGACCGGGAGGCCCGATGGGCGGAGAGCTGGTGGATCTGGACCACCACCGGGGCACGGACGACGCATACCGTGTCCTGATCGTCGACGATCACTCCGTGTTCAGGCACGGTTTGCGTTCCGTCCTCGAGGGCGAGCCAGACATCACAGTCGTGGCGGAGGCCGGTTCCGTGGCAGAGGCTCTCGAGGTGACCCCCACGTCCTACGACGTGGTCCTCCTCGACGTCATGCTCCCGGACGGTTCGGGGATCGAGGTCGTCCCTCGCATCTTGGAGCAGAACCCCGACGCCAAGGTTGTCATGCTCACCGTGTCCGACGAGGGCGAGGACCTCTACGCGTCCGTCACGGCCGGCGCGGTGGGCTACCTCCTCAAGGATCTTGCGATCGACGCGGTGACCGACGCTGTGCGTGTCGCTGCCCGGGGAGAGTCGTCGTTCTCGCCCCAGATGGCCTCGAAGCTCGTTGCCGGATTCAACGAGATCGCAGCGGCGCAGACCGACACGAGGGCGCGTCTGACCAAGCGTGAACGCGAGGTGCTGACACACGTCGCGAAGGGCTGGTCGAATCGGCGCATCGCCGACGTTCTCCACCTCTCCGAGAACACGGTCAAGAACCACCTGCGCAACGTGTGCGAGAAGCTCGGCGCCCACACACGAACCGAAGCGGTCACGACGGCGATGCGTGAGGGCTGGATCACCCTCGACTGACGTTTGAGCGCGCACGTCATCCGCCCACGATCGTCCACGGACGGCCTCCCCCAGAAGGACGTGGGTGGATTGGGTCACGTTATTGGTGTCTGGATCCGCCCAGGTGGACTTCGGGGGGTGTGCTCCGGGGGGACGTGTTCTCCGGGGGGACGTGGGTGGATTGGGTTACGTTTTTGGTGTCTGGATCCGCCCAGGTGGACTTCGGGGGGTGTGCTCCCGTGAGTCGGTAGAGTGCCCTGGTGAGGACCGTCGCCGTGGTCGGGGCAACAGGGTTCGTGGGTTCGCGGCTGATACCCGAACTGCTCGCACGAGGCCATCGGGTCAGGGCGCTGGTGCGCGATCCGCGTCGACTCTCGGTCTCGGGGATCGAGTCGCACATCGTCGACATCGACAGCGGGGCAGGACTGGACACCGCGCTCCGCGGCTGCGACGCAGCGGTCTGGCTCGTTCACCGGATGGCGGAGGGAGAGGGGTTCGCGGACCGAGACAACGCAGCGGCGAGGCGATTCGCCGAGGCGGCGAGTCGCAACCGCCTTGAGCGCGTCGTCTACCTCGGTGGGCTCGTCCCACCGGGCGTCGAGCTCTCAGAGCACCTGAGGAGCCGGGCAGAGGTCGGTTCGGCCCTCCGCGAGGCGGGCATCTCCGTAACCGAGCTGCGTGCGGGGGTGATTCTCGGTGCGGGAAGTGCGAGCTTCGAGATTCTCCGACAGCTCACCGAGCACCTCCCCGTGATGATCACCCCGAAGTGGGTGCTGAACCGGACGCAGCCGATCGCGATCGGAGATCTCGTCACCTATCTCGCCGACGTCTGCGAGGATGCCCGCGCGCTCGGGCGGACGTTCGACGTGGGGGGACCGGAGGTTCTCACCTTTCTCGACATGATGCGACGCTTCGCGGTGCACCGTGGTCTCCCACAGGTCGTCATTCCGGTTCCGGTTCTCACGCCGCGTCTCTCCTCGCGCTGGATCGGTCTTGTCACGGATGTCGATCCGGTCCTCGCCCGGCCACTCGTCGAGAGCCTGAGACACGAGACCATCTGCACGGAGGGGGGAATCCGGGAGCTGAACGACCGAGAGCTTCTCGGCTTCGAGGCCGCTGTCGACGCGGCCCTTCTCGATGCCAAGGCGAGGGGGATGACCACGCGCCTCGGCTGCGATGCGCGATACGCCGCACACGTCGCCGCCGGGATGGCTCTGAACTGGGCGTGTATAGGGGTGACCGACTCCGAGCGCGACGAAGGCATCGAGATCGCGTTCGCCGTTCTGACGGCGATGGGCTTGTACGCGGCCGAGACTCTGGGGGCCGAGGACTCCGGTCTCACCTCCCTGTCGCGCGAGAACGTCGCGTCGATCGGTGTCGGAGCGCTCGCCGGTCTCGCAAGTGCAGGGGTGTCCGGCCTCTTCGTGGAGGTGGCCGGGTCGAATCCCCGAGTCAGGGCAGCGGCGCGGCGGGCTCTTGCCCGTGACCGAAAGGGACGGCCGATCTCGGCAGCGGCGTTGGCGTGCATGGGGGTGGTGGAGGAGCTCTACTGGCGGGGTACGCTTCAACACAGCAGCTGGTCCAAGGGCCGTGCAGCAGTGTCGGCCCTGGCCTGGATGGCTACTGTCCTCGCGAGCCGGGATCCGATGCTTTCGCTCTCG
>QWHP01000546.1 GCA_021404985.1 Actinobacteria bacterium ATB1 | reverse complement strand
AAGCCGAACGCGTCGAGCAGCGCCCGGCCCTCCTCGTCTGTGCGCGCAGTGCTGACGATCGTGACGTCCATGCCACGGATCTGGTTCACCTTGTCGTAGTTGATCTCGGGGAAGATCAACTGCTCGGTCACGCCGAACGTGTAGTTGCCCCGGCCGTCGAAGCTTGTCGTGGGCAGCCCACGGAAGTCGCGGATGCGCGGGATGGAGAGCGAGATGAGGCGGTCGAAGAACTCCCACATCCTGTCGCCGCGCAGCGTCACCTTCACCCCGATTGACATCCCTTCCCGGAGCTTGAAGCCGGCGATCGACTTGCGGGCCCTCGTCACGACCGGCTTCTGGCCGGTGATGATCCCGAGATCCTCGACCATGCCGTCGAGGATCTTCGAGTCCGTGATCGCATCACCGACCCCGGCGTTCACGACGATCTTCTCGAGTTTCGGGACGTCCATGACGTTACCGATCTCGAGCTGCTCCTGAAGCGAGTCCCGGATCCCGGACTCGTAGGCCTGCTTGAGTCTCGGAGCCATCACCTGCTCTCCAGTTCCTCGCCGCACTTTCGGCACACACGGATCTTGTGGCCGCCCTCGTCGAAGGAGTAACCGACGCGAGTCGGGCCACAGGACCTGCAGATCAGCATGACGTTGGAGACGTGCATCGGCATGTCCTTGTCGATGATCCCCGCCTGTTGCGTCTGGCGCGTCTGGCGCTGGTGCTTCTTCACCATGCCTGCGCCCTCGACGATCACCTTGTCCCCGTCGGGGAACACGAACATGACGACGCCCTCGTGGCCGGACGCGGCGTCCTTGCCGGCGATGACCTTCACCCGGTCACCCTTGCGGATCTTCATCACAGAACCTCCGGTGCGAGCGAGACGATCCGCATGAACTTCCGGTCACGCAGCTCTCGGCCGACGGGACCGAAGATGCGGGTCCCCCGTGGCTGCATTTGCTCGTTGATGAGAACGGCGGCGTTCTCGTCGAAGCGTATGTAGCTGCCGTCGGGACGGCGCTTGGGTTTCTTCGTGCGTACGACCACGCACTTCACGACATCGCCCTTCTTCACGTTGGCGCCCGGGATGGCTTCCTTCACGGTGGCGACGAAGACGTCTCCGATCGAGGCGTAGCGGCGCTTGGAGCCGCCGAGCACCTTGATGCAGAGGACCTCCTTGGCGCCCGTGTTGTCTGCCACGCGAAGCCTGGACTCCTGCTGGATCACTTCGCACGCTCCAGGATCTCGACCACGCGCCACCGCTTCGTCTTCGAGAGCGGACGCGTCTCGGTCACACGCACCCTGTCACCGACGTGAGCTTCGTTCCCCTCGTCGTGGGCGTGCAGCTTGCTGGTCTTGTTGATGATCTTCCCGTAGAGGGGGTGACGCACACGTCGCGAAACCGTGACGACGACCGTCTTGTCCATCGAGTCGCTGGTGACCAGCCCCTCGCGGACCTTGCGCCGGTTGCGGGCCGTGGAACCGGCCGCCTCGTCGCTCATCTCTCGTCCTCCTCGTCGGGCTCGTCCCCGGACTCCTCGTCGGGCTCGTCCCCGGACTCCTCGTCGGGCTCGTCCCCGGACTCCTCGTCGGGCTCGTCCCCGGACTCCTCGTCGGACTCCACCTCGGCATCGGCGTCGAGACCGGCTTCGGCTGAGTCCTCGACCTCGGTCTCGTCGACCGCCCCGGGCTCCTCCTCGGGCTCCTCGGGCTCTTCGTCGGGAGTGGGGGCGACGATCTCGACGCCCTCACCGGCATGGCCGGCCGCCACCTGCTCGGCCTGACCGAGCATCTCCTGGCGCGCTCGCCGGCG
>QWHP01000545.1 GCA_021404985.1 Actinobacteria bacterium ATB1 | reverse complement strand
TCGCCTCGCGGTGGCGTGGCAGAACACCGCCTACAACCAGCCGCCGCATCCGAGTTTCTACCTCGACGAAGCCGCGCCATTGCCGAAGCGCCCGAACATCACCATAGTGGGACAAAGGGAACTGCATTGCAATGGGTCTGAAGGCTCATGCTCCGGATAGGTCTCGCGACCCATGCCATCCCCCGTGTCTGCGTATCCCGACGGCGTGAACATCATGGTCAGGCAATTCGCTCGGGACGCCCGGGGGATGTCAGAGTTCGGACGTGAGAGGTCCATGCCCGGCCGTCCCACCAACGTGCATCCGAATGGCCCAGTGGATCGGGGTACCAGCCGGCCTCCGGGCCCGGTCCCGACGGCTCGGTTTGGTGGGCGATCACCTCGACCGCTGCCTGCTGGAACAGGGTCTCCTCGAGCTCGATCTTGGGGTAGGCAACGAACCAACCCGACACGATCCCGGCCCTTCCGGGCGCGAGATCGACGAGTCGCAGCCCGGGAACGGCCAATTCCCGGGGAACAAGCGCCACGAACTGGCGATCTCCAACGACGCCACCGACGAGAACGTCAGCGAGGGTGCCCTCCTGCCAGACGACACCGTGAACCGGTCTCGGTGAGAGCGACGACATTCGCGGGAACATGCCCGTCCAGCGGAGGAACCGTTGGAGGCCGAGCTCACCGAAGAGCGCTTCGTGCAGGGATCCGTAGTGGACTCCTGTCATCGAGTGATCCTCGTCCTTCCACCACCGTGTCCCCGTGGTGTGGAATCGCACGCGGACGCCCCCGAGAGCCTCGTTTGCCCAGATGTCCGGCAGAACCGGAGGCCGGTGAGGCGATTCCGCGCCCTGCGCCACCCCTGTTGTGGCGAGGGATGGCCCGGGTCTGTCGCCCCGGGAGTCGGCACTGGCGTGGACGAGAGGGATGTATCCCGTTGCAAGGACTGCGACGAGCGACGGCGGGGTCAGCACACGCGCCGTTCCGTGCCGGGGCCGGAGTCTTCGCTGTGTGTACCCCTGCGGTGACCACTGATGCAGGAACTCCCCATACACGAGGCAGGCGGACCAGTCGAACTCGACGATGGTGCCATCGGGAACCTCGACCCAGCTCATGTCGTGGGCCGGTTTCGATCCCGACTCGTCCAGCCTTTCGTGCTCGAGCCGGGCGTCGATGGCGTCCGGCTCGGGTGGACCCGGCAGCCGGTGCGCGGCCGCGTAGGCCGCGGAGAACGTCGCGTAGCGACTCGGATCGTTGGTCTCGCAGGGTCTGTGTCCGGCGCAGAGCGCCGTCGCCTCGTCGAGCAGCTCAAGCGCCGGCCCTTCCGTCGGGGCTTCCGAATAGACCCAGCGACTCGACCCCGGCTTGCCGGAGGCATCGGCGGGATCGTCCAGAGGGCCTCGGTGGGCGTAGAGATACGGTCTCGCTGCCGGGTCTTGCGGGTCGAACTCGTCCATGAGGCTCACGCGGCCCCACGGTCCCACGGAGTATCGCGGCATGTGAACCTCCCTGGGTGCCACTTCGAGATTCGTCGGACAATTCTCTCCACGTGTCGCATCCTCGGGCAAGGGGCGAGGCACGGGTTCTCAGGGAAATCACAAGCGGATGTACCCTGCTCCATCCGCACGAAGACGCCGGTGGAGGGGCGCGTTGGCAACGAAGCGCGAAGGGACACCGTCGGACGAGATCTGGCACCCCGAGAAGATGAAGTCCACTGAATACGAGGAGACGCTTCGGGCACTCCAGATCGAGCTCGTCAAAGCCCAGTACTGGGCGAAGAACTCGGGGAACCGCATCGTGATCGTGTTCGAGGGT
>QWHP01000544.1 GCA_021404985.1 Actinobacteria bacterium ATB1 | reverse complement strand
AGACGACGACCACGGTCGACCGCTCACGGATGGCGACCTCCATCCGCTCCAGAGCCGCGGTCAGGTTGCTCCGGGCGTTCTCGCGCAGGACGCCGAGCCGCTCCACCGTGTCGAGGAGAGCTGCCCTGCCCGTCCGTGGGGCAAGCGGCCGCTCCGAGCCGTCGACGAGGGGCATCATCCCCACGCGTGCCGCCTGCCGCAGAGCGACAAGGCCGAACACGGTCCCCACGGCGCTCGCGAGGTCGGCCTTCTCCAGCGTCCTGGTCCCGAATGCCATCGACGAGGACGTGTCGATCCCCACCCAGAGAGTGAGGCGCCTCTCGGCAACCGGGACACGTACGTGCGGGATCGCCGTTCTGGCCGTAGTGGCCGGATCGAGGTGCCGCCAATCGTCTCCCGGCGCCCACGGGCGGATACGGTCGAGCTCGAGGCCACCCCTGATACCGAAGGCGCGTTGCTCCCCCGCCGCCGTGCCGTCCATGCGGCGCCGTACGGCCAGGTCGAGCCTGCGCAGGAGCGCCTCAGGAGGCAGCGTGTGCATCGTCACCGGATTCGCGGCTCGGATCCTCGCCGGGGTCCGGGGCCAGGTCGTGCGCCGAGCCGGTTGGCGGCTCCGGGACCGGACCATCCTGCGCGGGTCCCGTAACCTCGAACGGCGGGGTGTCGCCTTGTACTGCCTGAACGTCGTCACCCCACCCGGTCATCGGTGCGGGAGTCGGATGGGTCGGTGGCTCGAAGGCTTCGAGGTGTGCTCCGTACACCTGGGGCTCTGGTGCCGGGGAGGCTTCGGGTGTCGCCTGGTGCACCGGGCGGGGCATGCCACCGGAGAGGTCGATCGCCGGCATCGGAGTCACCTGGAGTGCCCTCTGGATGACATGCTCAGGCAGAACGCCGTCGATGATCGCCTGATAGCTGAGCACAAGCCGGTGACGCATCGTGTCGTAAGCGAGCTCTCCGACGTCCTGGGGCAGCACGTAGTCCCGTCCCCGGAGCAGCGCGAGCGATCGTGCCGCTCGGATGAGCGAGAGTGACGCCCTCGGGCTGGCTCCGAAGTCGACTGCCTCGCCGAGCTCACGCAGGGGGGAATCGGGTGTCGGGCGCGTGGCGGCGACCAGTTCGACCGTGTAGTGCACGACTGCCGGGTCGACGTAGACAGAGTCGGCCCGGCGCTGGAGCTCGAGTAGGAGTTCAGGTCCTACGACCTCGGAGACCTCGGGCAGCTCGACGGAAACGCGACGGACGATCTCCACCTCCTCTCCCCGGTTCGGATAGCCCACGACGACTTTCAAGAGGAAACGGTCGCTCTGCGCCTCCGGGAGCGGGTAGACACCCTCGGACTCGATCGGGTTCTGAGTCGCCAGGACGAAGTAGGGCAGGCCGACTCGGTGCGTCTCGCCTGCGATGGTGACCTGCTTCTCCTCCATCACCTCGAGCAACGCGGATTGGACCTTTGCAGGTGCACGGTTGATCTCGTCCGCAAGGACGAAGTTGGCGAACACCGGACCCTCTTCCACCGTGAACCTGCCGGTGTCGGGGTGCCATACACGCGAGCCCACCAGATCCGCGGGTACGAGGTCGGGTGTGAACTGGATTCGCGAGAACGATCCTCCGAGGACACGAGCCACAGTCTTGACTGCGAGCGTCTTGGCGAGACCTGGCACGCCCTCGAGCAACACATGACCCCGCGACAGGATCGCGACGAGCATGCGCTCGAGCAACTGCTCCTGCCCGACGATCACCTTCTTGATCTCGAACAGTGCCTGTTCGACCGTTGCCGTGTTCTGGTCCATGCGATGTCGCTCTCTC
>QWHP01000543.1 GCA_021404985.1 Actinobacteria bacterium ATB1 | reverse complement strand
ATGACGTAGTAGTCGGGCCGGGTGCCTGTCAGCTCCTCCGAGAACGTGCCGAGACATAGGAAGAAGCAGGACATTCGATACCGGAACGGCCCACCGTGGGTGTCCCAGGGCGTGTTGTAGAAGTCCATCCGGCCGTCGATCTCGATCTTCGAGAAGGCGTCGGCAGATGCGGGTGGGCCGAGGGGTAGGACGCCCAGCGCAAGAGCAACGGAAGCGCAGAGGGCAGCCAGCCCACGTCCGGCCTTCATCACGCCCCCATGTTCACCCCTGGCGGTGCGTACCTGCGAGGAATCGAACCGGTCGACAGAGCCCAGAACTAGCGCCGCTCGATACGGCGAAAGCCCCCATCTGCGTGCCAGGCCTCGATCTCGAGGTACTCCAGTGACACGTGCACCCGCACCGACACGACCTCGTCGATGTCGAGCCGGAACAGATGCGACTCGACGATGTGGGCGTCGTCGATGGCGTGGCCGGCGGCAGCCATCAACCTTCGAATCTCGTTGTCGCCCCTGACCTCGACCGCGTTTCCCGACAGCGACACGTCGCCGTCCCAGGCACTCGGGTCGTCCTCGGGGGGATCGGTGGCGATGCAGTGCAGCGCGAAGCGCGGGTCGCGTCGGAGGTCGACGGACTTGCGGGCGCCCGCCATGGACCCGATGTAGATGTCGCCGTCGATGAGCATCGTCTCGATCCCCGACACACGCGGAGAGCCGTCCCTGCGGAGGGTCGAAAGGGTCTTGTGCCGGCGTCTCCCCAGACGCTCGGCCACGGACTCGGCGAACTCGGGTGCGGCCGTCTCGACGTCGTTCCATCTCGCCATCGTGAGATCATACGAACCGGCCTCGACGCTGCCGAGGCCGTGTGGAGAGCGGTGACCGAGTGAGGCGCCGATGCGTAGACTCTCCCTCGCTCCGGTCTCGGCGACCCAAGCCTCCAGCCCATCTCCTCCAGAAACGAGACGCCTCGATGGCAGCTTTCACCAATGAGATGCACATAGACAGCCCGCGCACCCTGGTATTCGATCTGGTCGCGGACGCCCGGAACGAGATGCAGTGGCACAACGGTGTCTCACGGGTCGAGTTGCTGACCGACGAACCCATAGGCACGGGCGCGAAGTTCGTCGTCGAGGACCAACGCGGGGAGCACGACGTGGCGATCACGCTCTACGAGCGGCCCGAGCGTGTGGACTTCACCGTAAAGAGCAAGCAGCTGAACCTGGACATCAAGTACGCGTTCACGGAGACGGACGGGAGCACGGCCGTCGTCGTCGAGTACGACGTGCGGCCGAAGGGAACCATGAAGGCTCTACTTCCCGTGATCATGCCGGTGATCAAGCGCGACGTCGCAGAGCAGAACGCCGCCTTCAAGGAGCACTGCGAGTCTCAGACGAGCTGACCCGAGATTTCGACCTGGCGCGTGACCGCCTGCGCAGAATCCGGCGTGCCATACTCCTGGGTGCCAGTTACCACGACGGTGGTAGCGTATTGGCATGCGGACGACGATCGATAAGGCCGGAAGGGTGGTCATCCCCAAGACCCTTCGTGATCAAGTGGGGATCACGTCGGGGGAGGTCGTGATCGTTCGTGATGGTGCGGGAATCCGGATCGAGCCCGTCCCAGGTCACGGTCTCGAAGAACAGGACGGTCGCCTGGTCATTCCTGCCTCGGGACAGACCATCGATGACGACATGGTCCGCTCGCTGCGCGACGCGGACCAGCGATGACAGATGCTGTCGCGCTTGTCGACACCAGCGTCGCCGTTGCGCTGGTGGTCGCCGATCACGAGGCGCATGCCCAGACGGCATCCGC
>QWHP01000075.1 GCA_021404985.1 Actinobacteria bacterium ATB1 | reverse complement strand
AGGAGGTCACCCCCGACGAGGCGAACGAGGTCTCGGCCGCCCTCGCCGAGGCTGCCGGGGTGCCGGTCGAAGAGGTGAGCAAGCAGAGCACCGGGCCCTCCTGGGGAGGGTCTGTCTCTCGCAAGGCGATCCAGGCTCTCGTCGTCTTCTTGGTCCTCGCCGTCGTCTACATAAGCCTGCGCTTCGAGTTCAAGATGGCCATGACGGCTATCGCCGAGCTCGCACACGACCTCGTGCTGATCGTCGGTGTCTACGCGCTCCTCGGCTTCGCGGTCTCGCCCGCAACCGTGATCGCGATCCTCACCATGCTCGGCTACTCGCTCTACGACGCCGTCGTCGTCTTCGACAAGGTCCGCGAGAACGAGCCGCTGCTCGCGTCCGGGAAGTACACGTACTCCGCGATCGTGAACCGGTCGATGAACCAGGTGCTTGCACGCTCGGTCGCGACCTCGTTCACGTCGTTCCTTCCCGCGGCCAGCCTCCTTTTCGTCGGCTCGTACGTGCTGGGTGCCTCGACGCTGCAGGACCTCTCCCTCGCGCTCGTCGTGGGGATCATGAGCGGCACGTACTCGTCGATCTTCTTCGCCTCGCCGATCCTGGCGACGTGGAAGGAGCGCGAGCCCCGGTACAGGCGCACGAAGGAGAGGGTGACGCGTCGCAAGCCGGCCGCGGGCCCGGCACGTCGGTCAGGCCAGAAGCCCCGCAAGCCCGAGAAGGTGGCCGAGGAAGCGAAGTCCGTCCGGGAGTCCGAGCCGGCTGCCTCGGACTCGGGGAAGGACCGAGAGCCTGCCGCCGCCGGTGCGGGAGTGTCGCCGGACAGTCGTAATGCCAAGGCAGAGGCCAAGAAGACCAGGAAGCACGGCAGGCAGACCTCGACGAGCCGCAAGAAGCGGTGAACGGGCAACCGGTGAACGAGCAGGCTGGCATCTTCGATTTCGAGAAGCTCGTACGAGACATCCCCGATCACCCCAAGCCGGGGGTGACCTTCAAGGACATCACGCCCCTCCTCAAAGACGGTGAGGCCTTCGCCGCAGCAGTGGCAGCGCTGGCGGACGGCTGGGGCGAGATCGATATCGTCTGCGGGATCGATGCCCGTGGTTTCATCCTCGGACCACCGGTGGCCGTCAGGCTCGGAGTGGGCTTCATCCCCGCGCGCAAGGGCGGCAAGCTCCCCTGGGAGATAGAACAGGTGGCGTACTCCCTCGAATATGGGGAGGAGCACCTCGAGCTGCACAAGGACGCCGTCCACGAGGGCCAGCGCGTCCTCGTCGTCGATGACGTCCTGGCTACGGGGGGGACGGCCGAGGCCACGGGCACGCTCGTCAGGCGCCTCGGCGGTGTCGTCGTCGGGTACTCGTTCCTGATCGAGCTCGACTTCCTCGGGGGGCAGGCCAAGCTGGGCGGCTCGCCCGTCCGGTCACTGATCCACTACGCATAGTCTTGGAGAGGTGACCGAAGTCGAATCCCGAGAGGACCTCGTCGAGCAGCCCGCGGCCGGTGGCGGGATCGACGGCATGGGCCTCCTGCCTTCCGGGCCGGACCGTGCCGTCGTCGATCCCCCGCGGGGCATAACCGAGCTCCTCCCGTGGCGGCGCCTCGGCGATTTCGCTCCCGAGATCGGCCCGGTCATCAGGCGCGTGCGGCACCACCATCCCCGCGCCGACGTCCGGCCGATCGCCGACGCCTACAGCCTCGCCCGCAGGGTCCACGAGGGGCAGACGCGCAAGTCCGGCGATCCGTATGTGACGCACTGCGTCGCCGTCGCCGGCATCCTCGCCGACCTCGGGATGGACGTGTCGACCGTGTGCGCGGCCTTGCTCCACGATGCGGTCGAGGACACGCCGGTCGAGATCGAGGACGTCGCCGAGCAGTTCGGCGACGAGGTGGCAGCCGTCGTGGACGGGGTCACGAAGCTCGATCGTCTCCGCTTCGACACCAAGGAGGCGCATCAGGCAGCGACCATGCGAAAGATGCTCGTCGCCATGGCGAAGGACCTCAGGGTACTCGTCATAAAGCTCGCGGACCGCCTCCACAACATGCGGACCCTGGCCCCCCTTGCGGAATCGAAGCGCCGTCGCATCGCTCAGGAGACGCTCGACATCTACGGACCGCTCGCGCACCGGCTCGGAATCCGCGAGATCAGGTGGCAGCTCGAGGACCTTGCGTTCCAGGAGCTCCAGCCCAAGGCGTACCACGAGATCGACCAGCTCGTGCAGCGGCGTCACGAGGCGCGGGAGGAAGACCTCGCCCGGGTCGTCGTCGAGCTGCAGGAGGCCCTCTCGAAGTCGAGGATCAAGGCGTCCGTCACCGGGCGGCCCAAGCACTACTACTCGATCTACCAGAAGATGGTGCTCGGCCAGAGGTCCTTCGACGAGATCCACGACTTGGTCGGAGTGCGGATCATCACGGAGACAGCGCAGGACTGCTATGCCTCGCTCGGCACGGTCCACGGGTTGTGGAAGCCGGTCCTCGGCCGCTTCAAGGACTTCATCGCGATGCCCAAGTTCAACCTGTACCAGTCTCTCCACACGACCGTGATCGGACCGGGCGGGCGGCCTGTCGAGGTGCAGATCCGTACCCAGGCCATGAACCGTACCGCCGAGTACGGGATCGCCGCGCATTGGCGTTACAAGGAGTCCGAGCACGCCGGGCAGATCGCACGGTCGGACGAGCTCGCCTGGATCGGCCGTATCATGGAGTGGCAGGAGACGACCGAGGACCCGCGCGAGTTCATGGACGCCCTGAAGGGGGACCTCTTCCAGGATGAGGTTTTCGTCTTTACACCCAAGGGCGACGTGATCTCCCTGCCCAACCAGGCGACCCCGGTCGACTTCGCGTACGCCATCCACACCGAGGTCGGGCACCGCTGCATAGGGGCGCGCGTGAACGGGGAGCTTGTCCCTCTCGACTGCCGCCTGAGCTCGGGGGACTCGGTGGAGGTCTTCACGTCCAAGCTCGACGGCGCAGGCCCGTCCCGCGACTGGCTCCACATGGTCGCCACCGCAAGGGCGCGCAACCGGATCCGCGCCTGGTTCAGCCGTGAGCGGCGGGAGGAGGCCGTGGATCGGGGTCTGAGGCGTCTCGAGACGTTCCTGCGCGGCAAGGGTGTCGATCCGGAGGTGCTCGAGAGCACCGAGATGGAGCAGGTCGCCGAGGAGATGAACTACACCGACCTCGGGAACCTCTACCAGGCCGTCGGTGAGGGGCATGTGCGTCCGGAGACGATCTGGTTCCACATCGGGCGCCTGACCGAGCCGCTCGAGGAGAGCGCCCCTGCCGAGTCGATCGCCGGTGTCACGAGGCGATCCCGCTCGGCGGAGAGCCTGGGTGTGCACGTGGGTGGCCTCGACGACGTGACCGTTCGCCTCGCGGGGTGCTGCAACCCCAAGCCGGGCGACGAGATCGTCGGCTACCTGACGCGGGGCAAGGGAGTGGCGATCCACAGGAACGACTGCATCCGTGCTGCCGAGTTCGTGAAGATCGAGCGTCTCGTCGACGTGGCCTGGGACGTGGAGTCGCGGTCGACCACGATGCAGAGCATCCAGATCGAGGCGCTCGACCGGCACGGGCTCCTCGCCGACGTGACGAAGGTCCTCTCCGACAGCCATGTCGACATCCGTTCCGCGCAGACGATGACGGGCAAGGACCAGATCGCCTTCCTGAGGTTCGATTTCGAGATCGCCGACATCTCCCAGATGGACGCAGTCCTCGACGCTGTCCGCGAGCTCGACTCGGTCTTCGAGGTGTTCCCCCTTCACCTGGACGGTGACGGGGGCGAGCCCGATGCGGAGGTCCACGGCTACTGAGGAGCATGCACGTGGGTGGGCCGGCTTCGAGGTACGTGGGTGGATTCAGTCACGTATGTGGTGTCTGGATCCGCCCAGGTGGCGTGGTTGGGCCGGCTTTCGTGCACGTGGGTGGATTCAGTCACGCCTGTGGTGTTTGGATCCGCCCACGTCGAGGGGGAAGGCTGTTGCGGGCAGAATCCGCCGTGATGCATTCGCGCCGCTCGATGCGAGAGGTGCGTGCTAACGTCTGATCGAACAAGCTGCCAACTCGCGAGTGTGGAGGGGTTCCTGTGTGTGTGTGTGTGTGTGTGTGTGTGTGTGGGAAGGGAGCTGAGGGCTGAGTCCTCGGGGGGCCGCGGGATCGCCTCACATGTCCTGTTGGGGTTTCTGGTCGGCCCGGTCGCTCTGTTGGGTCTTCTGTTCTACGCCGACCGGGCGGAGGCCCAGCAGGTCCCGTTCGTGGAGTTCAACGCCTGCGGCCAGACGAAGGAAATCTCCGCCTGTTCGTCGCATGGATCCGGCTGGTACGAGTACGACACGGCGGACAACGTTCGTCCGCCGCCCTGGGACGACGCGTTTGCGCCTGCGATCGGGCGCAGCATCGTGGATCGCTGCGTGGGGCTGAACAACTGCCCTCCGCTCGTGTTCCTGAACGAGGTCTGTCGCGGCCAACTCGACGACCTCCTCTACTACCTGAACGCCGTCGGCTGGACATATTCGGGATACTTCGGAAAGGCCTCGAGCAAGGGTTCGTACACGTGCCCGCGCTCGGGTAACGGATACGACTTCGGGAACGCGGTCCTTTGGCGGGGCCCGGCGATGAGTTCAGCGGAGCGTTACGAGTTACCCAACCCTCAGGGGATCGAGTTGAGGTCCATGGTCTGCCTGTTCGGGTATGCGTGGGGAAACTCCGCTTCCTGTGCCACCCACCTCTCGCCTGATGCCCCCACGAACCAATTCGAGCAGACGATCGGGGTTGCGATGAAGGTGAACTACTTCACCGGCGCCGGGTTGCGCACCACGTTGGGGGGCGACCTGAACATGACGCCGTTCAACTCCAACATGGCCCGCCTCTACCCGTGGCAGTTCGGCTATCCCCCGAATCACGGAACCACAACGGAGCTCACGACGGGGCATTCCGCTGCGCTTCCCTACGACAAGGCTGACTCTCCCACGACGATCGGGACGCTCAAGTACGACTACATCTTCAGCTCTTTCGGCTGGATCAGTCGTGGTACCGCGAGCACGTCGACGATGTCCGACCACAGGGTCGTGCAGGGCTGGGCAGGGATCTGATGACACGGGAACACACACAGACAGGGGACCGGGGCAGGTGGGGGTCTCGCATGCTGGCCACGGGTGTTGCAGTTCTGGCTGTCGCGGGAATCCTGGTGCTCGCGGCGGTGCTGGTGGATGCTTCCGCGGAGAAGGACGGGTCCGACTTGGTGGGGCTCGATTCGGCGCGGGCGTCACTTGATTCGGCGCCGGGTTCGGTCCGGCACCGATACGGTCCGGCGAGGTTCGGACGGGTTGAGCCGTGCAGGCCGATGGTCCACGACGTGCTGGCCGATTCCTCGGCAGAGCCGGGCGCTGTCGTGCTCGTCGATCCGTGCCCGGATGTCGAGGAGGATCTCGGACCGGGGCGGGCGGAGCAGCTCCGCTCCGCTACGGGAGGGCCGTTCGTTGCCGAGATCGGAAGGGAAGGGAACGTCACGCGCCGGCCTGAGGCGAGCATGCAGACGGCGATCGGAGAGATGCCCGTAAGGATCTGGAGCCGGAGCAGCGACGGCCGGTATCTGGCGTCGGCGTTCACCTCGGTTCTTGCCTCGACCGACGGTCGGGACTGGTCCGTGATCGCCGATTCAGACTCGCTGCCCGTGTCGGGCGACCTTGAACGTCGGGCTCAGGTCGGGAGCGTGAACAACGTCGTCGCGGCGGCGGACGGAAGCGGGATCTATGCGACTGTCGGGAACAACGGTGTCGCGTTCTTCGGCCGGGAAGGTACGGCACGCTGGCTCGTCGACCCACGCATAGGTGTCTCGGATCGTCACTCCTTGTCCGACGGCGAGATCGTCCCGGCCAACCCCGACCTGCAGATCATCGAGATGGCAGCAGCACCCGACGGCGGCGTGTACACCCTGACCGCCGAACAGGTTCGCCGTCTCGGCCCCGACGGAACGTCCCATACCCTGCTGGACGTCACGACGGCTACGAAGACTCCGGCCGTCTCCCTGGTGCCCAAACAGGTCGAGGTGGAGGGAAACGTGACCGCGTGCTGCGGGGGTTCCCGTTTCGGCGGGTTTGCGCTCTCACAGGCCGGCCACCTCTACGTCTTCGACACCGAGGGGCATCAGCTCCTCAGGATCGGTGCCGACGGCTGGGTTTCGCTCGTCGCCAAGGGAACCGGTTTCCTCGACGACTTAGCGTCGGGCTGCGAGCAGTGCCTGCAACCCGAGTACGAGTTCGGGGCCGATCTCGAGCGCACAGTCCCCGTGCACGAGTACAGCTTCCTCGCCACCAACAGGTCCGGCTGGGTCGGCATGGACGTCGACGCTGACGGCAACCTCCTCATGGCCATGGGGCAGAATGGGCTGATCGAGATCGCTGACATCGACAAGGTGGTCACGTCGTGAAGGCTGTATGCCGTCGGAGCGGGACGAGAGGCGCAGTGTCGATCGCAGGCCTCGGGTTCGTCTTGTGCTTGGCGGGCGTTCTGATCCTGGCATGTGGGGAGACCGACGGGACCACTTCTCCGGATGAGGACGGTTCGGGTTCGCCTTCACTGCCGGAGGCGTATCTTCCCGAGTCGTTCCCGGAACCGGGACCGCCTGTCCTCGTCCCGATCGAAACCGACTTCCCGGATATCGTCGTCCGGGAGCCGAGACGCCAGTGTGGGGTCCAGTACACAGACGCCGTACCCAAGGTCACCGACGGTCCCGTTCACCCGCCGTACGCGGAGGTCTTCGTCGGCTGCTTCCAATGGGCAGAGGACAACGCCACCGAAGTCCAGGCGGTCACCCTGCACGACAACGGCGATGGAACGACATCGGTCCTCATCAGCTACTTCAGCAACATCGCCGATGTCGGCCTCTACTACAACCCCGCCTACGAGGACGATCCGGACAACTGGTATGTCGGCCGCTCCGGCGACTACATCGTGCTTGCACCCTACGGGGGTTCCACTGGGGTGGCGCCACTGGAGGCCTACGAGTAGGTCTTCTCGGCGACGAGCGGGCGACGATCGCGAAACGGGAGAAGCGACGGAAGTGGCGGAAGCGGCGGAAGCCGCGTTTTCGCGGAAACCATCTCGAGTCGCAGCGTCCGAGGACGTGTTGGATCCACACACGAGGGGGCCACGGGCGAGGGCACGGGAAGCGGCAATGACAGGGCGGCTCAGGGTCTGATCTCCCGGGGGATCTAGACTGCGGCCGGTGACCAAGCCCCTCGCAGCCCCAAAGGGCGTCTACGACGTCGTCGGAGCCGACTCCGCCCGCTGGGATGCGCTCGAAGCCCGCTTCTACGAGACCGCCGCCCGGTACGGCTACGCCCGCGTGCGCATCCCCGTCCTCGAGCACACCGACCTGTTCGTCCGCTCGGTCGGCGAGGCGACCGACATCGTCCGCAAGGAGATGTACACCTTCCCGGACAGAGCCGGACGCTCGCTGACCCTGCGGCCCGAGGGAACGGCCGGAATGGTGCGCTGCTTCGTGGAGCACAGCCTCGACCAGCAGGGACTCCCGTGGAAGGCCTCCTACGGTGGTGCGATGTTCCGCGCCGAGAACGTGCAGCGTGGTCGGTACCGCCAGTTCCACCAGCTCGGCGTGGAGGCGATCGGGGTCGACGACCCGGCACTCGACGTAGAGGTGGTCACCCTCGGGTGGGACTTCCTGACTGGACTGGGCCTCGCAGACGTCACCCTCCTCGTCAACAGCATCGGAAGGCCCGAAGAGCGGACGAGTTACGTCGGGATCCTCGGGAAGTACGTCGAGCAGACCGTCCCGGACCTCGGGCCCGACGACCGTGAGCGGCTGAAGCTGAACCCGCTCAGGATCCTCGATTCGAAGGATCCGCGCGTCCAGGAAGCCCTCGCCGGCGGGCCCAAGCTGCGCGAGAGCCTGGGGCCCGATTCCCTGTCCCACTTCGAGGACGTGCAGAGCGGCCTCGGAGCATTGGGGGTCCCCTACGTAGTCGACGACACACTGGTCCGCGGGCTCGACTACTACACGTCGACCACCTTCGAGTACACGAGCGGGGCGCTCGACGCAGCGCAGAACGCCCTCGGCGGGGGCGGCCATTACGACGGGCTCGTCGAGATGGTCGGCGGCCCCTCGCTTCCCGGCATCGGCTTCGCCCTCGGTGTGGAGCGCATCCTCCTCGCCTGTGAGGCGGAGGACGTCCTCGCACCTGGCGGCGGGGTCGTCGACGTGATCGTGCTCGTGGCAGGTGACACCGGCACGGTCGCCCGCCTCGTCGTGAAGGAACTGCGTGACGCCGGCGTCAAGACCGACACGGCGTACGGCGGCCGGTCGCTCAAAGCGCAGTTCAAGCACGCAGACAGGATCGGCGCTCGTGTCGCCCTCGTCATCGGCGAGCGCGACCTCGACCGAGGTGTGATCACGTTGCGTGACCTCGGTTCGGGCGAACAGGTCGAGATCCCGGTGGAGGAGACGGTGCAGAGAGTCCGAGAGGTGATGGACAGATGATGCGCACACATCCGTGCGGAGAGCTGAGGCCCTCCGACGCCGGATCGCAGGCAGTGCTCTGCGGGTGGGTGGAGACCGTGAGGGACCACGGAGGTGTCCTGTTCATCGACCTGCGCGATCACAGCGGCATCGCCCAGGTGGTGGCTCACCCCGAGGACGCACCCGACGCGTTCGCCACGGCCGAGAGGGTGCGAGCGGAGTACGTCCTGCGCGTGTCGGGTGGGATCCGTCCCCGCCCGGAGGGAACGGTCAACCCCGACCTCCCGACGGGCGAGGTCGAGGTCGCCGTGGAGGAGATCGAGATCCTCGCCCGCTCCGAGCCCCTTCCCTTCCAGCTCGACGAGAGCGTGAGCACCGACGAGGGGTTGCGGCTGCGCTACCGGCCCGTCGACCTCCGGCGTCCACGGATGCAGTCGATCCTGCGCATGCGCGCAGCCGTGACCCAGGCGGCACGGGGCGTCCTGTCCGAGGAGGGCTTCGTCGAGATCGAGACCCCCACGCTCATCCGCTCCACGCCCGAGGGCGCACGCGACTTCGTCGTGCCGTCTCGGCTCTCGCCCGGAGAGTGGTACGCCCTGCCGCAATCCCCGCAACTCTACAAGCAGCTCCTCATGGTCGGCGGCGTCGACAGGTACTTCCAGTTCGCCCGCTGCTGGCGGGACGAGGACCTGCGAGCGGACCGCCAGCCCGAGTTCACGCAACTCGACCTCGAGGCGAGCTTCGCGGAGGAGGACGACGTCCTCACATGGGTGGAGGCGGCAGTCGCAGCGGCCTTCGAAGCGGCCGGGCGGGGGAGCGAGCTCAGCATCCCCCTGCGCCGCATGCCCTGGGAGGAGGCGATGGACTCCTACGGCAGCGACAAGCCCGACCTGCGGGCCGGACCCGCGATCGTGGATCTGTCCGACGTCTTCGCCGGGACCGAGTTCAAGGCTTTCGCCGCCACCCTGGACACCGGTGGCGCCGTGCGGGGCTGGCGGCTGCGCGGCGGCGGGGACATGACGCGCTCCCAGCTCGACGGTCTCATCGAGCGCGCGAAGGAGCATGGGGCCAAGGGGCTCGTCTGGATGGTCGTCGAGGAGGACTCCAGCCTGCGGGCTCCGATCGCGAAGTTCCTGTCCGAGGCCGAGCTCGGGGGCATCGGGGAGCTCCTCGCGGCGGAGCCGGGGGACCTCCTGCTCCTCGCCGCCGACATGCCCCGTCTCGCATCCCACGTTCTCGGGCAGCTTCGCCTCGAGCTCGCCGCTCCCGCAGGGC
>QWHP01000542.1 GCA_021404985.1 Actinobacteria bacterium ATB1 | reverse complement strand
CGGCAAGCCAGTCCTGCGCCGAGATCTCGTCGAGAGCGGGAAGGTCGGAGTCCTGGACCGAGCCGAGAGCCTGCAGGAACTCCCTGACGTCGTCCGGGGAGGCCCGCCCCGCGAGCAGAGGGAGGCTCATGAACTCCCCGTCCTCGAAGTGGACGACATCGTCGAAAAAGCCACGCTCCCCCGGCTCGCGTCCCACTGCGTCGAACAAGGCGTCAACGGCGCCCCCCTCGAGACCAGCCCGGGGGCCCCCGACGTTCGTGACGTGTCCACGCCGCCTGTAGGAGTACGCCCTGCCACCGAGGTCCTTGGCTGCCTCCAGCGTCAGCACGTCAAGACCGGCCCGGGACAGCAACGCACTCACGCCGAGACCGGCGATCCCGGCACCGATGACAACCGCATCAGCCTTCGTAGCCATCCCTACCTCCGTCCAGCCTCGGGTCCCGTCGGGAGGGAGGGGCTACGATGCGCCCTACCTCGTACCCACGGACACAGGGGGCTTCCTTGGGCAGCATGACGGGCGGCATGATTCCGGAACATCTCGACCTCCCACCACTCGACCAGATCGGATTCGTCGTCCGGGACATGGACGAGGCGCTCGCAACGTACGGGCCCCTCTTCGGCCCCTTCGCGGTCTTCGAGATGCCGATGACCGGGGTCGACTATCGAGGTCGCAAGTGCGACTGTCGAATCAAGATCGCTCTCGGGCGCTCCGGCACACTCGAGGTGGAGCTCATCGAGCTCCTCGATGGGGATGCCCTCTACGCCGAGTTCCTCGCTCGCGGCCTCGAAGGCGTGCACCACGTCCGGACGACCGTCCCGAACATGGACGCAGCACTCGCCGAATGCGCCAAGGTCGGATTCGAACCCGTCTTCTCGGGTGACCTCACACCCATCCCCATGCTCTTCGCATACCTCGAGGGCCCCGACGGCACGGTCCTCGAGCTCGTCGCCCCGAGCAACAGCGTTGAATAGAGTCACGTCAGTTGAATTCCCTCAAGCAAGTTGAACGCATTATACTGACGTGACTCCGTTAAGAAAAGTGGCAACCACCCAGACGGCGCTATGGACTTGGTCACCGAGCAGAAGATGGAACGCCGCCAGCGCATGCTGGAGGCGACACGGCGGCTCGTCGCTCAGAGGGGCTACGACGACATAACCGTCAAGGATCTCGCCGAGGCATGTCGCGTCTCCGTTCCGACGATCTACAACACGTTCGGCGGCAAGGACGAGCTCATCGGCGAGGCCGTCCGGGCCAACTTCGTGGGTGTTCTCGAACGTGCCGAGGCGAGCGTTTCCGAGAAGGGCTGGCATCGCGTCATCGGGATCGTCGAACACTGCGCTGCCGAGATGGTGCGCCTCCCCGAGTATCACCGATCCCTGATCGGCTTCTTCGCCGGCACGATGGCTCTGGCCGGTCGAGGTCTGCCCGAATCCCTCGCCCTTCTGCTCGCCGACGAGATCGAGTCCGCCCTTCTCGAGATGCGCAGCGCCAGACAACTCGCCGACTGGATCGACACACGCGTGCTGGCCGAACAGATCGCAGGAGTCTGCGTCATGGCGGCCGTCGAGTGGGCCATGGGGTTCCACGAGGGAGACGGCCTGACCTCGGCGATGATCTTCGGGACCTCGATGCTCGTCCTCGGCGTGGCACGCGGTCGCGCCAAGGAGGGATTGATGGAGCGCGTCAGAGCGGTCCAGGCCGATGCGAGGGCCAAGACGACACCGCCCCAGGAGGTCGCCGAGTCGTGAGCGCGGGCGGGAGGCAGTTGTGAGCGGCGACCTCGACCCCGCCACCCTCGGCGAGGCCCTGGGCTCGCACG
>QWHP01000541.1 GCA_021404985.1 Actinobacteria bacterium ATB1 | reverse complement strand
AGGACGTCGACGTCGACCTCGCGACCGGCGAGGTGTGGGTACCCGACACGTGGAACCAGCGTTTCAGTGCCTTCGCTGCCGATGGCTCTTTCCTCGGGACGTGGGGTGACCGCGGCAACGGCCCGCCGTACGGGCAGAAGTACCCCCGCGGGATCGGGTTCGACCCCGGACTGCGCCGCCTCTGGGTCCCCCAGCACGCCGCGGGCACGATCATGCGCTACGACGACGACCTCGCATATGCAGACACGCTCGGATTCGAGGAGGAACGTGGGGGCACACCGGGCAGGTTCGACAAGCCGCTCGACGTCGAGTTCCACGCGGGCAAGGCGATCGTCACCGACTCGGCCACGAACCTCGTCAAGGTCCTGGATGCAGATACCGGCAGCGAGCAACTCGCGATCCCGCAGAAGGCCAACGGCACGGCCGTCGACCCGGCGACGGGAGACATCTACGCAGCCGACCCGCAGACGGACAAGGTGTTCGTCTACTCGAGTTCTGGTGTGCTACTTCGCAGCTTCGGGTCGCGGGGCAGCGGCAACGGGCAGTTCCGTGAGGCCTGGGACGCCACGATCGTCGACGGCGTCCTGTACGTAACCGACCGGACGCTCTCCAACGTGCAGGCGTTCGCGCTGGACGGGACGTTCCTCGGGAAGTGGGGCGGCTACGGGACCGGCCCGTACCAGTTCGCGAACCCGAGCGGGATCAGCCACGACGCGTCCGGCCGCATCTACGTCGCCGACACGGAGAATGACCGCGTGCAGGTCTTCGATCCAGGCACGCCACGGACGCCGTACGAGTGGACCAAGCCGACAGCGACGATCTCGGCTCCCTCCGCGGGCGCCGCTGTCGAGACCACGGCCCACGTGGAGATCTCCGGGCTTGCGGCCGACAACGGGTCCGTGGCCACCGTCGAGGTGGCCGTACGGGACCAGGCGACCGGGAAGTGGTGGGATCCCCAGAAGGCGACCTGGTCCAGCACGCAGAAGTGGGCGCGCGCTGCCTTCTGGGGGCCGGCTCCCACGGTGTCCGTGTCCTGGCAGTGGGGCTTCCCGGGCGCCGTGTACGGACATTCGTATCGGGCGGAAGCCCGAGCTGCCGACTCGTGGGGCAACGTGAGCACGCCGGCCGGCGTCGAGTTCTCCGTGATCGCGCCGCTTCCGGCCGACGTCACACCCGCCGACACATCGGTCGCGAGTCCTGCCCCCGGAGCCGGTCGGGGTCGTGGGCTCCGCATCCGACGACAGGGGTGTCGCCGGGGTCGCTGTTTCGGTGCAGGACACCTCCTCCGGGCTCTGGTGGGACGGCGCCGCGTGGGGGGCATCCAGGACCGAGCTCACGGCCTCCCTGACGTCGGCGGGTCAGATTTCCACGGACTGGACTTATTCCTTCACCCCGCCCGGTCTGGGCAGTTACGCGGTCGAGGCCACGGCCCGTGACGCAGCGGGGAACACGGACCCGACACCGGCAGTGGTTCCGTTCGGGGTCGTCGCCGACGCTGCTGCTCCCGACACGACCGTGACGGTGCCGCTGTCGGGACAGCGGTTGCCGGAAGGCCTCGTGGGGATGGCGGGCTCGGCGAGCGACGACGTGGGTGTGGCCCGCGTCGAGGTCGCGGTGCGAGACACGGCCACGGGGCTCTGGTGGACGGGCGCGACCTGGGGCGGATTCAAGTACCACGAGACGACTCTGGCGAGCCCGGGAGCCGCGTCCACGGGATGGACGTTCGCGCTCGGCCTTCCCCCGGGCAGCTATGGAGTGCTGGCTCGGGCAACGGACGTGGCGGGCAAGGTCGACCCGACACGTCCCTGGATCCCCTTCGGCGTGGTGGAGGGAACAGCCGACACGACACCACCCGACGCATCGGTGGCAGTCCCCGTGCCGAGGGGTGTCTACTCGGTCGCGCCGCTCACGATGAGCGGATCCGCAACCGACGACGTGGGTGTCGGGGCAGTCGATCTTGCCGTGCGTGACACGGTCTCGGGACTCTGGTGGAACGGGTCGTCCTGGGGCGCGTTCACGTATCTTCCCCCAACTCTCGACGCTCCGGGAACAGCTTCCACCGGCTGGCAGTTCTCCTGGACACCCCCCGGTCCGGGCTCGTACGGCATCTCCGTGCGGGCGACCGACACGTCCGGCAACATCGACCCGACCCGCCCCTGGGTCGCGTTCACGACTCTCTGACGCGTGAGCCGGCTTGTGTAGGTTCCTGCCGATGGGACCCGAGCCCGATCCCTACGCGATCGTCTCCGCCACCTTCGCCGGCGAGATCACCTTCGCGCGCCGTCCGGTGACGAGAGACCTCGAGGGCGTCGACATCGCGGTGGTCGGCATCCCATTCGACCTCGCGACCACGCACCGGCCCGGCACACGCCTCGGACCGAGGGCGATCCGCGAACAGTCCGTGATGGTGGCCGAGTACCCGTGGGGACTCTGGCCCTGGGACGAGAACGTGTTCGACCGGCACACCGTCGTCGACTTCGGCGACATCCCGGTAACCGTGTTCTGGGCGGGATACCCGGACCGCATGGTCCGCTCCGTTGTCGAGCACGTCGGGGCGATCGTCGACTCGGGCGTTTCCGTCCTCGCCCTCGGAGGGGACCACATGGTCTCCTATCCGCTGCTCGAGGTCCATGCCGAACGGTTCGGACCGTTGTCGCTCGTGCACTTCGACGCCCACTCGGACACGTGGGACATGGGGGACGACCTCAACCACGGCACGATGTTCCACCTGGCCGTCCGGGAGGGGCTCGTCGACTCGCAGCATTCGATACAGGTCGGGATCCGAACCCCGAACCCCGAGACCCGTGGGTTCGAGATCGTGCACGCGGACCGCCTGGCGGCACTGGGGGTCGACGGAGTCGTGGAGGAGATACACCGGGTCGTCGGCGACCGGCCGGTCTACCTGACCTGCGACATCGACTTCCTCGACCCGGCCTACGCCCCGGGGACGGGAACGCCCGTGGTCGGGGGCCCGACGACGGCGCAGGCCCGGGACATACTCCAGGGTCTCAGGGATCTGCGCGTCGTGGGTGC
>QWHP01000540.1 GCA_021404985.1 Actinobacteria bacterium ATB1 | reverse complement strand
CATCGCCGGCTACATCGATCTGAACCAGACCCCGAGGGTGACGCTCTCGGCGGGCCAGGGGAAGATCGCCAAGCTCCGGCAGGCGGGGTACATCACCATCGTCTCGTTGACGGCGGCGGACCTCACGGCCCCTGCGATCACGAACGCTCAGATCGACGTGCCTGGCCTGGGCGACGTGACCATCACCGGGACCAACTTCCTTTCGGTGGCCCCGAACGATTCGATCGTGGTCTTCACCGGGACGGGGGCGGTCACGCTGACCCGGAACCAGATCGTCGTCGGAGGCGGGACCTTCACGGGTACCAGCATCGTCATCCCGGCGGCTCTGGTCCCCGGTGTCGCGGCGGCGACGACTTCGGTCAAGGTCAACGCCGACGACCAGAACTCCAACACCTTCGTTCTGGTGTGAGGGTGTGGCGTACCGCCTTCTCCCCTGGCTTGTCGAGCAAGAGGCCGGCGAGGTCCACCCCAACCATGGGCGCTGGATGCCGCATGAACTCGTGCAACTGCATCAGGCCAAGGCGTTCCTCGCGGACATGGCGAGGCGGTACATCACGCTTCATGAGGCCCGAGATGAGCTGGCCTCGCTCGACCGTGCCCCTCGCTACCTCAAGCTCGTCCGCAGGATGCGGATCTGGCTTCGGCAGGCGAACTTCTTCTGGAAGGGCGACCAGCTCACGTTTCTTCGTGCGGTGGCTGGGTATTACTCGGATTATGGGGCCGTCCTGCGGCTCCTCAAACAAGATCATGACCGTGGGAAGTTCGACGCCCACGACGGGCTAACTGAAGGAGTCTAGGACCATGCGTATCGCCGTAATTCGTGGGGACCTCCCCGGACCCGTTTTCCTCGCCGACCTGGAGGACGTGTCGCAGTACAACCCTCCGACCGAGCCCAAGGGTCAGGAGCGGTACCTCACCCGTCCGACCTCGGCGTCGTTCGGGGCCGCCATGGCCCTGTACGCTCCCGCGTCGCTCGGCTCGACGGCGGACATCGTGTTCCCGCTCGTGATCAACGGCGGCAACCAGACGCTCAAGCTGAAGCAGGCGGCGGCCGACCCGTTCACGTCGTACCTCATCCCGACGGGGAACTACGCCAACATGACCGCCTTGCTGGCGGCCATCAATTCGATCCTCTCGGGGACGGGGGCGTTCGTGGCGGTCCCGCTGGGGACGGCTCCGACGCTCCGGCTGGCCATCCAGACGACGGCGAAGGGTGCGGGCAACCGCATCCAGTACGACACGACGGCGGGCGGTTCGACGGCGAACACGCCGTTGGCCCTGGCGGCGGGTGGTGCGACCTTCACGGTCCCGGCGGCTTCGACGGTCATCACGGCGACGGTTCCCGTCGGTGGCCCGGTCGATGTCAGCCCGGCGACCATCCGTACCCAGCTCGGCGCGGGGCTGACGGAGGCCCAGTGGGTCGCCCTCCAGAACGCTCTGGCTCCCTTGCTGGTCGAGACGGACGTGGCCCTCAAGAGCTTCCAGGTGGGGTACCTGTTCGATCTGCGGAACGCCGCGTTCAACCCCGACCCGAACCGGCTGCCGCCCATCGCTCCCGGAGCGGCCATCGCCGTCGTCGCCGATGATGGGGTCACGCCCTTCGTGTCCCCTGTCCCGACCATCACCAACGCCCAGTTCAACGTCCCGGCCCCCGGCATGATCACGATCACGGGCACGGGGCTCGCCGGGCCGGGAGCGCCCAACTCCGAGGTCGTCCAGACCCGCGTGAAGTTCTTCACGGCCCCCGACACCCGCTACGTGGACCAGGCTCGCATCACGGCGACGGTCGGCGGGGTGGTGTCGGCGACGAGCATCGTGATCCCG
>QWHP01000074.1 GCA_021404985.1 Actinobacteria bacterium ATB1 | reverse complement strand
TATCCGGGTAGGGGGGTGGGGCCCCCGGCCCCCGGAGACCCATGTGGCTCGGTGCCTGCCGGCCCAAGGTCCGGGACCCCGATCAGGGTGGAGTCCCGGTAGGCGCTTCGAGCAGGAGGTTCTGGGTACGCCTATCGGCAGGATCGACGCTCGGACAAGGCGATCAGTCGAATGTAACTACCAGAACCGGCCGGTTCGCAGCGGCGCCGGTCCGGGACACGTACGTCTGGCGCCGTGACGAGGCCGAGGCCTCGACGGAGTCGCGAAGGAGGAAGCCGTGGTAGGCGGTTGGGTTCGCATAGGCGTTCTGGACGGCGATGGTGACGTCCCAGGACCTCCAACCGGATCCGGACGCGCTCGAGGCTACGGGAGCTCCTGTACCGGGCTGGTTGTTCCAGTTGACTCCGGTCTCTGTCCAGGTGCCCGTCACGGGGACCGCTTCGATCGTCCGTCCTGCCGTAGATCGAGAGGCATACAGACGGAGGGTGACCTGCGAGACCGTGCATCCGGGAGGTGGCGCCGGCAGGGGGAAGTCCACCAGGGTGCGCCGGACTCGTCCGGTCCGGGCGAGGACCTCGAGACTGGTTGAGTTCCCGTAGTTCCTCGTCGGCGAGGCCTGGTTGACCCAGGAGTCGGCCTGCGCGGCGACGTTGACGGTCTGCGGGCCGGGACAGAAGTCGGCGGCAGCAGAGATCGTGTTCGTCCCGTTCGCAGTCTGGGACCCGAAAGCTGCCCAGGCGGCCTCGACGACGACCAGGGCGGCCACTACGGCGCCGACGAGCGTCAGTGCCAGACGGCGGCGGTGGAGTCTTCGTGGTCGCCCGTCGTGCAGGCGGGCCCGGTCACGCATGGCTCCTCGTGGGAGCGGGACGCCCGGACGGCGCCTTGGTCCAGCTCCAGAGTGCCCAGCTTCCGGCAAGGAGCGCCGCGACGAGGATCGCGAACCGCACGGCGGGAACACGTCCGAGGGCAACGGCCTTGCCGAGTCCGGGAACGGTCCGCATGTGAAGGCCGACGCTTCCGCTTGCCGGGATCTCCCAGTGCTCCTCCGTGCTGTTGCTGTCGCCCCGGGTGACGAAGCTGAACTTCCCCGGCTCCTCTGATGGTGCCACTTCGACGACGCGGTGGGTGATCGTGGCCATGTCCCGGTTCGGGTCCGAGAATGTGATGATGTCTCCGGGCTCGACCTGAGCGGGTACGACGGATCTGACCAGCACGACGTCTCCGGCCTCTATTGCGGGCTCCATGGACGACGAGTAGACGATCACGAGACGGAACCCGGTGGCGACCGCCGCGACCACGAGGACGAACAGCACAAGAGCGCCGACGAGGGCGGTCTTGTCCGCAGCGGAGCCCCGGGCCCTCTGGGTGGAGGGACCCGGGTCCGCTGCTGCTCCCCCTGGCTGCAGGGTCCTCCGGGGGTGCGGTGCTGCTGGTGTCAGGCTTGCTGTGCTTCCCATGTGAAGGTCTGAGTTGCGTTGAGCCCTTGGGCCGCGTTCGGGGTTGCGGCCGGAAGGCTCACGGTCACCCGGTAGACGACGGCGTCGTTCGTGACCCAGGGGCTGTGCGTGGTGTCTTGGATGCCAGCCGGCTGCGAGTCCGGATATCCGGCGAGTGTTCCGCTGTAGAGAGTGGACGAGGGGGCAAATCCGGTGCAGTTGCCGTACGACCCGCCTGAGCCGGCTTCGACGGAGACGTTCAGGTAGGCGTCGAGCCCGGTTCCGGCTGTTGCGCCATAGAGCCAGACGTTGGCGTCGAGGGAGCCCGTGTACGTGACCGCGATGCAGTTGGTCGACGAGTCCCCCGGCTTCATGCCGTTGACGGTGAACATCGCCGACCCGGCGTCGTCGTCCGTGATCGTGACCGTACCGGCTGCGAACTGGTCGGGACTGTTGCTGGTCGTGTCGGTGAACGCCGCCCAGCTCCCGACGAGCAGGCTGACCACCATGGCGACGAATACGAGTCCGGCAGCGGCCCTGCGGTACGCCTTGGCCTTCGAGGACGACTCGTGGCGACCGCGGTGCGCTCCGGTCGGCACGGTCTGGTTCGGCTCGACCTCTTGGTCTGGGGGTGCATTGTGTGCCGCGGTTGTGATCATGTTGAAATCTCCTTGCTCCTGGCGATGTTCCATCGACAAGTGAGTGCCGAGACTTCTCGGGTCTGCGGCCCCGATTTCCATCCGCATTTCTGGTGAGGCGGATCCCTCCCCCGAACGGGGGGCAACCTGGCGTCCACGCCTTGGCGGTTAAGACGCGCCACCACCTGGCCCGCGGCTCGAATGGACTCAGAGGGCCAGTTGCGTCCGGTCCAACTAACTGGAACCGAGGCAAGTCAAATCCCTTCACCAAACCCGCTCTCTCGCCGAAATCCGCCCGGACTCGACCGATCCGCGGTTTGGTATTTGCACCCGGACACAGGTGGTAAAGTCCCCCCGGTCCGGAGCCGGAAGGACACCGCTGCATGAGGCCCCGCCGGAGGGGAGGCCGTTGTGGACCCATCAAGTGAAAGGGACGCGGTGGCAGGGCGGGCTGCCGCATCCCCGGTGTCCGGAGGTTCGGTGGGTCTCGCATCGGAGGTAGGCGCCGGAAGGGCCTCGGACGTCTTGCTCGCCCACTGGGGCCCCGACGGTTCCGTCAAGCTTTCCGCCGGAGTTGCACAGATCCTCGGCCCTCCCGCGGGGTGGACACCGAAACGGATTCTCTCCTCCATCCATCCGGGTGATCGCAAGTGGGTGCTCCGCGCCTGGCGCGAGGCCGGATCCCCAGGCATGAACGGAGGGGATCCCATCCCTCTTCCGGCTGTGCGCATCCTCTCGAGCACTGGTCGGTGGCGGACGTTCTCGGGGGGCCTGTTCGGCCTGCCTTCACCGGCGGCGCATCCGGAGAGGCTGGCCGTACTCACGCCGCTGGTCGAAGGGGACGATCGCGTCGCCTGCCTGTACCGAGAGCTCGTCGAGGCCGGCGACATCGGAATGGGTGTTGTCGACGGAGCCGGTGAGATCGTTTGGGCCAATCCGGCGGCGCTGCGGATCATGGGCGAGGACGAGCCCGGGGACCTCATCGGCCGGAACATCCTCGACTACGTCGTGCTGACCGACATCGCCCCGGCGGTCGAGCGGCTGCGCGCAGCCGTCCAGGACGGGGACCTCGGGCCTGAGGCGGTCTTCCAGGCGATCGTGGCCAGGGACGGCCGCATGATCCTCGCCCGGACAGGGAGCATGCTGACGGAGTGGGAGGGCAAGCCCGCCCTGCTCGTGACCCTCTTGGACGTCACGGACCTGATTGACACGTCCGACTCCGAGCCGGACGTGAACGAGACGATCGTCTCACGCGAGCGTCGATTCCGCGGGATCGTCCAGTACTCGACCGACATGACGTTTCTTCTGGGGCGCGATCGCAAGATCGTCTGGTGCAGCGACGCGGCCCGAGAGGGCCTGAGGGTGCATATGGGGACTCAGTGGCCCGAGGGGATTGGAATCCACGAAGACGACCTGTTCGGCCTCGAAGCGGCCTTCGCGGCCGTGACGTCGGGAGGTTACGGAGGGCGAGGCGGACAGAAGGTCACGTTCACGGAGTTCCGGGTAGTGGACGGCGACAATTGGCGATGGATGGAGGGGACTCTCGCCAACCACCTCGAGGACACGGACATCCGTGGTTACGTGCTCAACGCCAGGGACGTGACAGATCGCAAGCGTGCGGAGATCGCGCTTCGGGACAGACTCGGCGGCGAACAGCTCCACAAGCAGGTTGCCGCAGCTCTTGCCGGCGTGAGCACCTTGGAGGATTTCGAGGTCGCGCTCGACACGGTTCTGGGCTTCGTGGGGGCCTTCACAGGTGCGACCGCATGCGAGCTCTGCGAGCGAAGCGGTGCGAACGTCGCCGTGATCCGCACCTGGCGCCGGCCGGCGGGAACCCGCGCACTGGTTCAAGGGCCCGCGACGGCGGGGATAGCGTCCGGGCTCCCGGCGGCCCGATACGGCGAGATCGATCCCGAAAACCAGGTGTGGCGTGTCGACGTGGACGCTCCTGATGGCGCCATGGACACCGCGCCCTGCCCGCTCAGGACCGCGTTGCGATCGGCAGGCATGCGTTCGGTCGCCATCTTCCCCGTTGGCGCGAGCTGGAGCGAATCCCGCGGCTGGCTCCACGTCTACTCGGAGCAGGACGACGAGACCCGTAGGAAGTGGCGACGAGACGCCACCGGCGGTTCCCACGAGGACGGCTGGCCCGGCGGATTCGACCTCTACCTGCGCAGCGTCGTCGAGCTCGTCGGCGCGGCCTGGAGGCGGGTCGACGCGTCGACAGAGCTGCGCGAGGCCGAACGGCGCTCCCGTGGGATCCTCGACGCCCTCGATGTCGGTGTCATCATCCACGATGCGTACGTTCGCTACCTGAACCCCGCGGCGCGACGCATGTTGATCGACGGCGACGATCCCGACGGTACGGGCGGGGAAGAAGCGGGTGTCGGCGATCGCGTGCTCGACTACGTGGCCGGTGGGGCGGACAGCGCCGCGGCCGAGCACCTGACGTGCGACAATCCGGGCTCGCAACATGTCGAGCTCCGTCTGCGCTCGCGTTCGGGGCGCGAGATCCCGACTCGCGTCAAGAGTGTGAGCACGACGTGGGACGGGGCTCGGGTCCTCCAGACGACGATCGTCGACCTCACAGAGTTCAAGGAGGCCCAGGACCGCTGGAGGCTCACGAACGAGCTCTTCAAGTCGGGGTTCGAGCATTCGCCGGCAGGGATGTGCCTCATATCCCAGGACGGGGTCGTCAGGCGTGCGAACACGTCTCTGGCTGCTCTGATGGGCCTCGACTCCCCCGATGAAATCGTCGGGAGGCAGATGTGGGACTTCATGGGGTCCGAGGACACGAGGTCCCTGCAGCAGCGGTTGCGCCAGTTGTACGACGACGCGGACGCCGATGGCCTGGGTCCGGACGTCGGTGGCGAGGCGAGCCAGGATCGACCCCGCTTCGAGATGCGCGCCGAGCTGATCGGACCTGACGGCAGGGCCAGGCGGGCCTCTCTTGCCGGGGCGCTCGTCTCGGCGCGTACGGCTGCGGGAACGGACGGCGAGGCGGACCCGGGCGAGCAGCTCACCCGTCCCCTTCTCTACCTGCAGTTGCACGACGAGTCGGCCATCGTGGAAGCCGAGGAGGCGATGCGCGCTTCCGAGGCGCGCTACCGGCGTCTGGTCGAGCACGCACCTGATCTGATCTACAGGTATCGCGTGTGGCCCGAGGAGGAACGTGGCTTCGAATACGTGAACGGCGCGGTACGCAGCCTGCTCGGGTACGAGCCCCAGGACTTCTACGCCGACAGTGAGATCCACATGCGGCTCCTCCACCCGGACGACCGCGAAGACGGGGACCTGTTCTTTCAGAAGGGAGCCGACCGTCCGATCACGATGCGCTGGATCACGTCGGACGGGTCCGAGGTGTGGCTCGAGCACAGGTCCGTGGACGTGCGTGAACCCGGCGGACCCGGGGCAGGCCAGGGCCGCCTGGTCGCATGGGAGGGCATCTGCCGTGACGTGACGCGCACGACGCGTGTGGAAGAGGAGCTCATCCGGCGCCAGCTCCGCGATCCCCTGACCGGCACCCTCAACCGGACGTTCTGGCTGTCGCGTGCAGAGGACGTTCTCGTGGCTGCACGGGCGAGTGGGCGAGGAGCAGGTGTCGCTGTCGTGGACGTCGACCGGATGACCGCCGTCAACTCCGCCTTCGGGTTCGAAGTCGGGGACTCAGTCCTGCGGCGGGTCACGGAGGTCTGCGGTCGACTGGCCGGGGTGGATGGGGTCGGGCGAGAGTCCGCAGACCGCTTTGCCGTCTTGCTCGAGGCTGCCAACGGGGAGGAACTGCGGGAGAAGCTCGAGCGTCTCTCACGGGAGCTCTCCGCGCCGTTCGTGCCCAAGGGTCATGGCCGTGAGATCAGGGTGGGGGTTTCGATCGGTGCTGCCTTTGCCGGCCCACGGTCTTCCCGGGCGATCGACGCCGCGATGCTCCTGCGGCGGAGCCAGGTCGCCCTCTTCCGGGCGAAGCAATCCGGCGGTGGGCTCTGCGTCTACGACGCGAGCAGGGACCACAGCGTCGCCTCGCGCATCTCGACCGAGATGGACCTCCGGCGCGGGCTCGACCAGGGGGAGTTCCGCCCTGTGTTCCAGCCGATCGTGTGCGTCAGGGCGGGGTCGGAGGGCCTGTTGACACGCTCGACCCTCGAGCCGGTCGCGGCGGAGGCCCTCGCCCGTTGGCAGCACCCGACGCGGGGCCGGCTCTCGCCCGCCGAGTTCCTTCCCTTGGCGGAGGCCTACAACATGATCAGCCGGCTGGGCGAGCAGGTTCTCGACGCCGCCTGTGCGGAGTACGCGATGTGGTGTGCCGCAGGCACCGATCTCGGCCTGCATGTCAACCTCTCTGCGATCCAACTCTCGGAGCCCGAGATGGTGAACCGCTTCGCCTCCCTCCTCCAGCGTCATGGGATCAAGCCCGGAGACATCACTCTCGAGGTGACGGAGACCGCAGTTCTCGCCGAGCTCGACTCCCGCCGCCGTGTCCTCGACGAGCTCTACCAGGTCGGGTTCCGGATCGCCCTCGACGATTTCGGGGTGGGCTACAGCTCGCTCCGGCACCTCAAGGATCTCCCGGTGGACGAGGTGAAGATCGACCGCTCCTTCGTTGCCGGCCTCGACGCCGATCCGCCGGTCGCGCACGACGTCGCGATCGTGCGTTCCGCCGTCGGGCTCGCCGCGGCGTTCGGCCTGGTGGTCACGGCGGAGGGGGTCGAGACGGACCGTCAGTGGCTCCGCCTCATGGAGCTCGCGGATCTTGCAGGCGCGACCTATCTGCAGGGGCAGGGTTGGCTCTTCGGCCGTCCCGCACCGGGAGACGAGTTCACTGAGCTCGTCGGGAAGCTGCGAGCTGCCGGTGGTGCCACCGGTGGACGACGTTTTCGCACGAGGTCGCGCACGGGGACGCCGAAGGAGGAATGACACGAGTATGAACACGGTAACCAGCGATCAGATTCGAGTCGCCATCGTCGAGAACCACGAGCTGATGCGCGAGTCGCTCTGGCGCTGCCTGGGGAGGGAACCCGACATCGATCTCGTCGGGTCGGCCGAGGACGGCGACGACGCGATAACCCTCTGCGACGATCTCGTCGAGTCGGGAACCGGGATCGACGTCGTCCTCATGGACTACCGCATGAACCGGGTCTCGGGTCCCGAGGCATGCGAGCGCATCCTCGAGCACCATCCCGAGATCAAGATCGTGTTCCTGACGGAGTACGCCGAGCGCTTTCGCGTGCACCAGGCGCTGCGCGCCGGGGCGAGCGGATACCTGCTGAAGGAGCATGCCACTTCGCGAAACCTCGCCGACAAGATCAGGCAGGTCATGAGCACCGAGGCCGTGTTCGACGAGGGATCCACCAGGGTGCTCCTCGACTTCGCCTCGCCGTCGTCCCCCCCTGACGCCTCGCGCCTCACTCCCCGGGAGAAGGAAGTTCTCGAGCTGATCCGGGTGGGGATGACCAACGCCGAGATCGCGGCCGAGCTCAAGGTGAGCCGCGAGACGGTGAAGAGCCACGCGGACAACATCTACGACAAGCTCGAGGTGGGGAACCGCCAGGCAGCAGTGACGAAGGCGGTCGAGCTCGGGCTCCTCGACGCCCTCCCGTGAAACTCTTCCCGGCCCGCGCTTAGAATTCGACCCTGACGTTCGTGTCAGACTCGTCGAGCGGATCCGGGGGGATAGTGCCAGGGCCGAGACGTATTGCCGCCCTCGTGAAGCAGGTACCCAAGTTCGAGCGCATGGAGCTCGGCGCGGACGGCCGGCTGCAGCGTGAGGGCATCGAACTCGAGATGAACCCGTACTGCAGGCGAGCCGTCGCGAAGGCTGTGGAGCTCGCCCATGCCGTGCCGGACGGGGAAGCAGTCGTGATGACGATGGGCCCGCCTTCCGCGGAGGACTGCCTGCGCGAAGCGATCGCGTGCGGGACGGATCGGGGGGTGCTCCTTTCGGACCGGGCATTTGCGGGCTCGGACACACTCGCCACGGCCCGCGCTCTTGCCGCTCTCGTCGAAAGGGAGGGCCCGTTCCCACTCGTTCTCGTCGGGAAGAACTCGGTCGACGCGGACACAGGCCAGGTCGGTCCCGAGGTCGCCGAGATCCTCGGCTGGTCCTTCGCTGGGCCGGTCCGCGAGCTCGATGTCGACTTCGTGGCGGGCAGCTTCGAGGCCCTGTGCGAGACCGACTCGGGACATCGTCGGGTCCGCGGCGAGCTCCCTGCGGTTCTCTCGTGTGCGGAGCGCCTCTGCGCCCCCGCCAAGGCCGACCCAGTGGCAAGGGTCGAGGTCGACGCCGGGCTGGTCTCGTTTGCGAACGCCGACGACCTGGGGGGCGGCCCGTGGGGTGAGTCCGCCTCGCCCACGAGCGTCGGACGGACACGCGTCGTCGAAGTCGACCGGCAGGGAGAAGTCCTGAGGGGGGACCTCGGGTCACAGGCACGCCACATCGTCTCCCTGTTGGAGGAACGCGGGGTGCTCGGCACACCCCGGGAATCGGGGTTCGTGCACGCCCTCGAGGCAGCCGGCGACTCGTCGGTGGTGGCGCGGGAAAGCGACGGGCTCTCGGGCGTGACCTCGGGCAGGGAGGTGTGGGCGATCGTCGAGGGCGCGAGCACGCGAGAGTCGCAGGAGCTGGCACAGGAGTCCATCCGCCTCGCAGGGCAGGTGGGGGGGAGCGCCCGTGTGGTCGGGCTCGGATCCGTGCCCGACCTCCTGCCCTCGGGGGTCGGGGAGGTCCGTCTCGTCCGGGGGACGGCTGCGGTTTCGGACCACGACTACGTGGACGTCATCGTCCCACTCGTGGACGGCGCCCGTCCGTGGGCAATCCTGCTGCCGAGCACCGCCAGAGGGCGAGCGGTTGCCTCCCAGATCGCAGCACGTCTCGGGCTGGGTCTCACTGGGGATGCGGTCGAGCTCGACGTGGACGACGATCGTCTCGTCGCCTGGAAGCCTGCCTTCGGGGGGCGGCTCGTCGCTGCCGTCGTGTCGTCGTCCGACGTGCAGATGGTGACAGTGCGCCCCGGCGTCCTGGCCGTCGAGGCGTCACTCCTCGAACCGGCAGTCGTGGCGGACGCCGTGGATGTCGTCGCGTCGGGCCGTGTGACCGTACTGGAGGAGACCATCGAGGACGATCCCGAGATCCTCGCGACCGCGCCCGTCGTGATAGGAGTCGGGACCGGGGTCGGCCCCTCCGAGTACGGGTTGCTCGAACCGCTGCGGGGACTGCTCGACGCCGAGCTCGCAGCGACGCGCAAGGTCACGGACAACGGCTGGATGCCCCGGAGCCGTCAGATCGGGATAACGGGTCGCTCGGTGGCTCCACGGCTCTTTGTGTCCGTCGGGGCGTCGGGGAAGTTCAACCACGCGTGCGGATGGCGGGCGGCGGACTTCGTCGTGGCCGTGAACGCAGACCCCGATGCTCCCGTCTCCGAACATGCCGATCTCGGTGTCGTAGCCGATTGGCACGACTTCTTCCCGCTCCTCGAGGCTGAACTCACCAGAGTGCGTCGCGAGGTCGCAGTTACCGGCACATGAGAGTGTCCGGATCCTGTCGCTAGCCGGCGCGCTTCTCGAGTATGTGGATGCAGCACGCGGAGCCGAGCCCGATGACGTGGGCGAGGCCGACCCTGGCTCCGTCGATCTGACGGTCCCCGGCCTCGCCGCGGAGTTGGGTTGCAATCTCGAAGACCCCGGCCGCGCCCGTGGCGCCCAGAGGGTGACCCTTGGAGATCAA
>QWHP01000539.1 GCA_021404985.1 Actinobacteria bacterium ATB1 | reverse complement strand
GAGAACCCGAGGTCGAGGCGGGGCCTGGCTCCCGAGAGGAGCTCCTTGTTCTCCCGTGCGAAGGCGAAGGCCCCGGCGAGTCTGCCGTAAAGATCCCGCGGGTGGACGTAGTTGTCCCACCACCACGTCATTCCGGTTCCCGCCTGACCGGACATCAGTCCGCCCCACGCCATGTCGAAGACATGGTCGCCGTGGGGGTCGAGAGTTCCGGGTGGGCCCTCTGTCGTCACCCCCGCCTCGGCGATCAGCACGGGCTTTCCGAACTTCAGGCGTGGCGGAACGATCAGACCGAACCAGAGTGGCTGGTCCAGTCGGAGGTAGCTGTGGAGCTCCACGATGTCGATCTCGGGTATCCGCCAGACGGAGCCGTCGTCGGGGAGCCAGCCCGACGCGTAGCTCGTCGTGATCGGCCGGTCGAGCGGATCGAGTGACCTGACGTAGGCAGCCATCTCGGCGTGCCACCTCACGGCAGGGGTTCCGTGCAGCCAGTTCCCGTCGACGCCGTCGAACTCGTTCCAGAGCTCCCAGGCGAGCAACCCCGGATGTGCCCACCACCGTGACACGACGTACCGGTAACGACGTTTGAAGAGCTCTCTTGCGGTCGGGTTCGTCCACACCTCGTCGGGTCCGGACAGGGGGCCGCCGTTCACCCTGTTGTAGGGGTTGTCCTCCCACTGGGAGTTGAAGAGAGTGCTGTACGGCCCGTGGTGCTGGAGGACCAACTGGATCCGGACCCCATTCGCAACGGCGAGATCGAGGACGCTGTCGAGGTTCGCCGCACGCTGCAGACGGCTGCGGTAGTCCCCCAGTGGGGTGTCGTCCCATTCGAGCCCGAACGACCAGTCGGCCATCCAGATCCGCCCCCAAGTGGCACCGATCTCGCCCAGTCGGCCGAGCCACTCCTCGTAGTCGGAGACTGCACCCCACCCGAGGTTCTCGCCGAGTGCCAGATAGGGGCTGCCGCCCGGTTCGGTGAGGATCTCGCCGGAACGCCTGACCACGCCGAGGGAGGATGGTGGTGCGGGGGCCACGTCGAAGGCGACCGCTGGGCCGCCGCCTGCGACGGCACCCCAGCGGCCCGGGATCTCGGCCAGCAATCGGGCACGCCATTCTCCCGACTCGTGCCAGAAGGCTGCGGTCTCGAGCGTCCGGCCATCCGGCCCCGTGAAGGTGACCGTGATGTCGAACTCGGCGGGATCGAAGGGGTTGTCGTCCGGGCCCGGGAGCGGCACGTCTGCAACCCGGAACTCGACGAGGGCGTTCTGTGCCGGCGCGGGCGTCAGGAGATCCAAACTCGGGGCGAGGTCGTCGGCTCGTGAGGTCGGGACCGGAACGAACTGAAGTGCCGTCACCCAGAAGAGGGTGATCAGCGTCACTCGAAGGCGGATTGGTGTCGTGCCAAGCAAGGCCAGCGTCCTCCCAGGATCTCCGTCGCCCATCGTATGGTTCGACATCGCAGGTCTCTCATCCCGGCCCACGGGTGGGGGCCTCTCGGTCCGGGCTCAGAGCCTGCGGCCGAGCGCCCCGCGGGGGAGGTAGCCGGGGCGAGCGATGCCCGCTGCGAGATCCGGGGCGGGTGCGGGATCTGCGACGTGCGTCACGAGCGGCAGAACACCTGCCCACGTCTCGAGGTCGAGATCCTCGGGTTCGTCCTCGGAGGGCCCCCGGCTGACCCTCGCGCTTGCCTCGTCGATGGGGAGGGAAAGTACGGATGTCTGTCGCATCTCCGTTTCGTTGGGGGGCCGGCAGTCGTCCCAGCGGTCCCGAAGCGTCTCTTCCGAGATGATCCGTAGGGCGGGCGACTTCTCATCCCCGTCCGACACCGT